>NZ_JBHVDX010000127.1:0-28543 GCF_042802555.1 Streptomyces sp. NPDC057474
TGGGTGCCCCGGACGGCACGGTGTCGTCCGGGGCACCGACGTGTGCCGGGATCGATCCACGCAACATTGCTTGACTTAGGCAACTTCTGCTACGGTTGCCGCATGTCCACACAGCGCCCCACCGAAGCGGCCTCCCTGGAGGACGTGACCGAGATCGAGCGGCTTCTCACCCGTATCGCGTATCTGGCCGGCGGGGCCCGTCGGCACGAGCGTCTGATGTCCGAGAGCGGACTGTCCATGGACCGCGCCTCCGTGTCGATCCTGCGGCACATCGCCGAGAGCGAGCCGCTGCGCCCGGGGGTGCTCGCGGTCCGGCTGTCGGTGGAGGCGTCCCATGTCACCAGGCAGCTACAGCAGTTGGAGAGCATCGGCTATGTCCTCCGTGTCCCGGACCCGGAGGACCGCCGGGCGCAGCGCGTACAGATCACCGGCGCCGGGCTCGCGGCCTTCGACCGCGTCAGGGAGGCCGGCCGCCGGGGGATCGGGACGGCGCTGAGCGACTGGCCTATCGAGGATCGACGGCAACTCGCCGCACTCTTCAACCGGTTGGTCGGCGATTTCGTCGAGCACGCCGAGACGGCCTTCGAACCCCGGCCCGCCGACTGACGGCGCACGGCGCGATCCCCCCACGCAAGCCCTACGCGATCGGTCTTGTCATGCGCAGTCTGCTCACCGAGAAAACGACGTCGCCGCGTCGCGACGCACAGCACGTCCTGGTCGTCGTCGACGACCCCGGCGTCACCGAACTCCTCACCACGACCATGGAGTTGGCCGGATACCGGGTCGCCGCGGCGGTCACCGGCGCCGAGGGGATGACGCGGATCGCCCAGGACAGGTACGACCTCGTCGTCTGGGACGCCGCGCTGCCGGACCTGGAGCGCTTCGCACGGGGCCGGCACGACGCGCCGAGGGACCGGCCCCCGTTGCTGTTCCTGACCACCTGCGACACCCTCCACGACCTGGTCCCCGGCCTGCGGCTCGGTGACGAGGACTACGTCGTCAAGCCCGTACGTATCGCCGAAGTCCTCGACCGTGCCAGGGCGTTGTTGCGTGGCCGGGGTGGTCCCGGACGACCCGAGAAAATGCCCTGTTACGGCGACCTGGTTCTGGACGACGCCGCGTGCGAGGCGCGGCGCGGATCCAGGCCGCTCCGCCTCACGCCCGCCGAGTACCGGCTGCTGCGCCATCTGTTGGCGAACGCGGAGCGGGTGCTGTCCAAGGAGCAGATCGGCCGGCACGTCTGGGGCGAGTACCGCGCTCACGGCGCGATCGAGAAACTCGTGGCGCGGCTGCGACGCAAGACCGACCAGGAGGAACCCGCACTGATCCACACCCGGCGCGGCTTCGGCTACTGGCTCGGCTGCCCCGACGACTGACCTGACCTGGCGTCATGCGAGTTGACTGGTCTACACCCTTGACTGGTACAGACCAACGCGGTTGAGTGTGCCCCACACCCCCCACCACGGCCGCCCCCACGCCGTGGCCGGCCCCGCCGGCGCGTGCGCGCGAGGTTCTGTCCCAGCCATGCCCTTCGGGCCCTTGCCCGGGTGCGGCCGTGCTCCACGAAGGAGTTGGTCCCGTGTCGAGGCGCCGTATCTCCGCCGTACTGACCGCGCTGGTCATCGGCGGTTCCACACCCCTGCTGCTGCCCGCCCAGAGCGCGTCCGCCGCACCGTGTTCGAGCTACGCGAGCTGGGTGGCCGGCAGGTCCTACGTCACCGGCAATATCGTGCGCTACACCGACGGCAAGGCGTACATCGCCGAGCACGACAACCCGGGTTACGACCCCACCATCAGCACCTGGTACTGGGAGCCGTACGCCTGCGAGAACGGCCCCACCACCCCTTCCGGGTTCGTGGTGAGCGAGGCGCAGTTCAACCAGATGTTCCCGAACCGGAACTCGTTCTACACGTACAGCGGGCTGCGCGCGGCCATGAGCGCCTACCCGGCCTTCGCCAACACCGGCGGCGACACCGTCAAGAGGCAGGAGGCCGCCGCCTTCCTCGCCAACGTCAACCACGAGACCGGCGGACTCGTCCACATCGTCGAGCAGAACACCGCCAACTACCCCACCTACTGCGACTGGAGCCAGTCGTACGGCTGCCCGGCCGGACAGGCGGCCTACTACGGGCGCGGTCCCATCCAGCTCAGCTGGAACTTCAACTACAAGGCGGCCGGCGACGCGCTCGGCCTGAACCTCCTGGGCAACCCCTGGCTGGTGCAGAACGACGCGGCCGTCGCCTGGAAGACCGCCCTGTGGTACTGGAACACACAGACCGGCCCCGGCACCATGACCGGCCACAACGCGATGGTCAACAGCGCCGGCTTCGGACACACGATCCGCAGCATCAACGGCTCGCTGGAGTGCGACGGCAAGAACCCGGCGCAGGTGCAGAGCCGGGTGAGCGCGTACCAGCGGTTCGTCCAGATCCTCGGCACCTCGGCGGGCGGCAATCTGTACTGCTGACGCCGACGTACCGGACGTGATGTCATGCACCTGACTTCATGGCGGGAGTCCGGCCGGTCACGGCCGGGCCCCCGCGCCACCCCCTCGCTCCGATGAAGGGCATCGTCATGCCGAGCCCCCGCACCACCCTGCTCGCGACCGCCGTCGCACTGGCCGCCGTCGTAGCGGCCCCCGCCCCCGCCGTCTCCGCCGCCGCGGTCCCGGCCACGGGCGCCTACTACGTGCAGAGCGCCACCACCGGGCTCAACGCGGCCGACAACGGGGGAGCGGTCGAACAGCACCGGCCCAAGGGCAACGAGGACCGCCAGCAGTGGAGGCTGCAGCCGAACGGATCCTCATACGTCCTGGAGAGCGTGGACTCGGCGGGCAGTTGCCTCGGCCGCTCCGGCGACCAGGCGCGCACCGTCGCGTGTACGAGCGCCGACGCCGCCTGGGACGTCACCGAACTCGACGCCGACCGGTACCGGCTCAAGGTCCCCGGAGCGGAGCGCTACCTCACGCTCGGCGCCAAGCCCGCCGGCTCCAACTACCCCGCCCAACTGGCCGTCGGCGCGGCGGGCGGCCCGGCCGCCTGGTATCTGACCCCGGTCGCCCCGACGACCCGCGCCATGCCCCCGGCCGACCAGCGCACCCTCGACCAGGTCACCTTCCTCACCTCGCACAACGCCTACGCCAACGGCGTCGACGGCGGTTTCGCGCCGCCCTTCGTGAACCTGGTGCCGAACCAGTCCCGCGGCATCAACCAGCAACTCACCGACGGCGTACGCGGATTCATGCTGGACATCCACCAGACGCCGGACGGCGCGATCCTCTGCCACAACAGCTGCACGCTCGTCAGCCGCCCCGTCGCCCTGTGGGTGGACCTCCAGCGCATGGTCGACTTCCTCGCCCGGAACCCGAACGACGTCGTCACCGTGTTCCTGGAGGACTACGTCGACCCCGCCGTCCTGCAGAGTGAACTCGCCCGCGTCAACGGCCTGTCCGACGTGCTGTACCGGCCCGACCGGACCGGCGTACGGACCAACGGCTGGCCGAAGGTGGCCGACCTGATCGCCGCGAACGACCGGCTGCTGATCTTCACCGACCACAGCCGCTCCGCCGACCAGTCCGCCGGGCTCACCCGGGACACCTTCGGCGTGATGTACCAGAAGGAGTGGACGGTCGAGAATTACTGGTCCATGGGTGGCGGCCTCGGCGCCTCCGACTGGTCCTGCTACAGCCGCTGGTACGACGCCAACACCAACATCCCGCTCACCCGTACCGAGTCCGGCTTCAAGCCGCTGTTCGTCATGAACCACTTCCGTGATGCCGGGATCACCTCGACGGCGACCACGGACAACACCAAACTCGCCGACCGGGCCCAGCGGTTCTGCGGGCCCGCCGCTCGCAAGAAGCCCAACTTCCTCGCCGTGGACCACTACAACCTGGGCAACCCGGCGTCCGCGGTGGCGACTTTGAACACGTACACCTATCCGTAGAACCCGGCGGGTGCGGTGCCCGGCGCGTGCGAGACTGCGGCGATGACCTCGGAGACGATCGCCGCGACCGCCACCGGCAGCTGGACACTCGGCGACCTGCCCGTCAACCGCGTCGGCTTCGGCGCCATGCGGCTGACGGGCAGCGCCGCCTTCCACCTCGGAGCCCCGAGCGAGCGCGAGCGGTCGATCGCCGTGCTGCGCCACGCGGTCGAGCTGGGCGTCAACCACATCGACACGGCCGCCTTCTACTTCTCCTCGCTGCGCTCCGCCAACGAACTGATCAACAGCGCGCTGGGCGGCCCCTACCCGGACGACCTGGTCATCGTCACCAAGGTCGGACCGCACCGCGAGTACTCGGGGGAGTGGGGCACGGCCGCCCGCCCCGACCAGTTGCGCGGACAGGTCGAGGAGAACCTGCGGCAGTTGGGCCGCGACCACCTCGACGTCGTCAATCTGCGCCGGATGCGGCAGGACTCCATCGCCGAGCACTTCGGCGCGCTGGCCGAGCTGCGGGAGGCCGGGCTGATCCGGCATCTCGGAGTCTCCGCCGTCGAACCCCGGCACCTCGCCGAGGCCCAGGCGATCGCACCGGTGGTCTGCGTGCAGAACCAGTTCGGCCTGCAGGCCCCCGACCCCGCCGCCGACGAGGTGCTCCGCATCTGCGGCGAACAGGGCATAGCCTTCGTACCGTTCTACGCGATCGCCGGCGAAGCCGGTCCCGAGGGCGCGAGCACCGCGCACGGCGACGAACTGCTCGCCGTCGCCCACGCCCACGACGCCACCCCCGCGCAGATCCGGCTCGCCTGGACCCTCCACCAGGGGGCGCACGTTCTCGCCATCCCCGGCACGGGAGATCCGGACCACCTGGCCGAGAACATCGCCGCCGGTGTCCTCCGGCTCACGGCGGAGGAGGTGGCCCGGCTGGACGCCGTGCACCGAGGCGAGGCGTCAGGGCAAAGCAGCACCAACAGGTTCATATAGGCTGCCTGTTCTGCCCCTGCCGTTCGTCACCACCCGGGAGAGTCACCCGTGAGCGTAGCCACCGCCCACTCCGCATCGGCCGTACCGCCCGCCGACGAGACGCCCGCGACCGGGGAAGCGCCGTCGCAGGACGAGGGGTTCTGGGTCGAGCCGGGCGCGGCCGAGGACGAGGCCCCCGCAGACGCGTCCGCCGGTGAGGTGCCGGCGCAGTCGTCCGGGGAGGAGGATCCCGCGCAGTCGGCCGACGGGGAAGCTCTCGCGCAGCCCTCCGCCGGTGAGATCCCCGCGCAGGTGCCCGGCGATGAGGCCCTCGCGCAGGTGCCCGGCGATGACCCCTCTGTCGACGCCGTGGACGAGCAAGTCGCCCGCGATGCCCGGGAGTTCGGGGTGTACGCGCGCACCGGCGGCTGGGCGTTCGCGCTGAAGGTGGCGCGGAGCGTGCGGCCCGGCGGGGAGACGGCGGGCGAGACGCCGAAGGTGTCGGCGAAGCAGTTCGCCGAACTGGCCGGATGCTCGCCGGAGCGGGTCATGCGGTACTACAAGGCGTGGGACAAGGCGGCCGACGACGGCATGGTCCCGCACTTCGAGGCGCTGGCCCCCGGCGAGGAGATCGACCTCCCGGACTCGGACGTGTGGCTGTCGTACTACAGCTCCCGGTCCAGCGCGACCTCCGACCGGGGCGCCGCGATCACGGCGGCGGCCGAGGCCGAGGGCATCCGCCCCACCAAGGCACTGGAGGTCGCCGAGAACCCCACCGCGCTGCGCGCCGCGATCCTCGCCGACCCGTCCACCGCACAGGCCGCCCGCACCGCGCTCCTCGACCGTCTCAAGGAGGACCCCTCCCTCCAGACGGAACTGGCCCGCGACATCGCCCGCACCGATGAGCTGAAGAAGGCCGTCGCGAACGAGACCCAGGCGGCGAGCCGTATCGGATACGTCCGGCAGATCGTGGAGAACGGGCAGGTCAAGACGCCGGCCGGCCAGGTCATCGACGCCACCGCCGAACTGCGCGCCGAGGCCGAGCGGCACCTGTCCCTCATCGACGAGCTGGACGACGACGAGGACACCGGCGAGTGGGCGACGGAGGCGTACGACACCGTCAAGGAACTCGTCGTCCAGACCGTGCAGGCCGACCCCGAGCTGCGGGTCCAGGAGCGCCGTACGAAGTTCTACAGCAGCCTCCAGAAGGCGACGAAGGTCTTCGAGGAGCTGACCCTCGACGACGCCGTCGACCTCGACGCCATCTACGAGGACGACATGCTCCAGCGCCTGGAGGAACTCCAGGAGGCGCTCAACACCTGCATCTCCGCCCTCCGCAAGGCGTCGCCGGGCGAGTGATCGCGGGCTCCGGCCCTCCCGAGTCCTGAGGCCCCCTGCGCGGCAGGGGGCCTCAGTCGTGCCGTGGGGCACCCCTCGCGCCGTACCGGGAAAATGCCATTTGCCGTCCGGTGCGTGTTACGTATAACCTCCCGGGAACCCCGAGCGACCCTCGGACGATTCGCCGCACCATCTCCGCAATCCCCGCGCGATCTCCGCGCGGCTCGCGCCCCACCCGAGAGGCCCCGATGAGACGCATTGCCCTGGTCACCCTCGTGGTCGACGACTACGACGAGGCGATCCGCTTCTACACGGAGGCGCTCGGCTTCCGGCTCGTCGAGGACGAACCGAGGCCCGGCGGCAGCCGGTGGGTCGTCGTCGAACCGGGAGGCGACGGCCAGGGCGGCGGACTGCTGCTCGCGAAGGCCAAGGACGAGGCCCAGCGCGGCCGGGTCGGCGACCAGACCGGCGGACGCGTGGGGTTCTTCCTGCACACCGACGACTTCGCCCGCGACCACGCCCGGATGCTGGCCGAGGGCGTCAGGTTCCTGGAGGAGCCGCGGCACGAGCCGTACGGCTCGGTCGCCGTCTTCGAGGACCTGTACGGAAATCGCTGGGACCTCCTCCAGCCCGCCGCCGGCTGACTCTGCCGCCGTAAGCCACCCGCTCCACCCCACCGCCGACCGAGCCGATCGGTCACCCGCTCCACCCCACCACCGCACCACCTGCCGAGGAACGAACGCCATGACCGCGCCCCGCATCGACGCCGACACCATCCGCCGCCTCCCCAAGGCCGTACTGCACGACCACTTCGACGGCGGTCTGCGCCCCGCCACGCTCGTGGAGCTCGCGGCGGAGGCCGGTCACACCCTGCCGGAGACCGACCCGGAGGCCCTCGCCGCCTGGTTCTACGAGGCCGCCAACTCCGGTGACCTGGTGCGCTACATAGCCACCTTCGAGCACACCCTCGCCGTGATGCAGACCCGCGAGGGCCTGCTGCGCACCGCCGAGGAGTACGTGCTCGACCTGGCCGAGGACGGCGTCGTCTACGGCGAGGTCCGCTACGCCCCCGAGCTGAACACGCGGGGCGGGCTCACGATGGCCGAGGTCGTCGAGACCGTGCAGGAGGGCCTGGCTGCCGGTATGGCCAAGGCGGCGGTGCAGGGCACCCCGGTCCGTGTCGGCACGCTGCTGTGCGGGATGCGCATGTTCGACCGTGTCCGCGAGGCCGCCGACCTGGCAGTGGCCTTCCGGGACGCCGGCGTCGTCGGCTTCGACATCGCGGGTGCCGAGGACGGCTTCCCGCCCGCCGACCACCTGGTCGCCTTCGAGCACCTGCGCCGCGAGAGCGTCCCCTTCACCATCCACGCCGGCGAGGCCCACGGTCTGCCCAGCATCCACCAGGCCCTCCAGGTCTGCGGCGCCGAGCGCATCGGCCATGGCGTCCGCATCACCGAGGACATCGTCGACGGCAAGCTCGGCCGCCTCGCCTCCTGGGTCCGCGACCGCCGTATCGCCCTGGAGATGTGCCCCACCTCCAACCTCCAGACCGGCGCGGCCACGTCCATCGCCGAGCACCCGATCACGGGCCTGAAGGACCTCGGCTTCCGCGTCACCCTCAACACCGACAACCGTCTGGTCTCGGGCACCACCATGACCCGTGAGATGACCCTGCTCGTCGAGGAGGCCGGCTGGACCCTCGACGACCTGCGCACCGTCACCGTCAACGCCCTCAAGAGCGCCTTCATCCCGTTCGACGAGCGCAACGCCCTCATCCAGGACGTCGTCCTGCCGGGCTACGCCTCGGCGTCCTCGCGCTGAACCAGTCCTCGTACGTACGCCGCCTGGCCGACATGCTGGAGATCGTCGGCCAGGACACTGACCAGGCGTACGCCGAGGGTGACGGCCGGCGTCCACCGCTTGTCCACGACGCGGTCGAGGTCGCCGGCCCCGAGGCCGCGCACGAACGCCAGCGTCTGTTCGTGCACGGCGTCGTGGTAGCCGGTCAGCAGTTCACCCGAGTCGACCCGCACCTCGGCCACCTGCGCCGGGCTGTGCCCGTAGCCCGTGTCCCGGGCCGGCAGACCGAGCCCGAAGCGTTTCTCCCAGCCCTGGGACAGCCAGACCTGGTCGAGCCCGGCGGCGTCGGCCACATGGTCGTCCTGGATCCGGGTGAGGTGCCACACCAGCCAGGCGACGGAGTTGGCGTCGGAG
Source organism: Streptomyces sp. NPDC057474 (assembly GCF_042802555.1). Lineage (NCBI taxonomy): Bacteria > Bacillati > Actinomycetota > Actinomycetes > Kitasatosporales > Streptomycetaceae > Streptomyces > Streptomyces sp. NPDC057474. Next base: position 8,458 of record NZ_JBHVDX010000127.1, read on the forward strand.
GCGGGGCGGGCGTGGAGGTCCGCCGGGGACAGTCCGTCCACGGCGGCGTGGACCTCCTCCTTGATCCGGCCGTACGAGTCGATGAGAACGTCCTGCACATCCATATGTCCACCATCGGGCATCTGCGCCGTGCCCGCACCACCCCTCGACGCGCACCGCTGGGGCCCGCAGCTCCTGATCAGCGGCCGGGTCGTCGTGAGACGCCGGGCGGCCAGGTGATGGGGACCATCGCGGGCAACCGACTGAAAGCCGTACCCGGCGTCTGTGGGCCTCAAGTCCTTACGACCGGCCTTGATCGACCCGCACACCGACGTAGGACCGACTGACCTCAGGACACTCGACCGGCGGGTCGAGCAGTTCCAGCAGGGCGCGTGCCGCCGGGCTCGTGGCCTGCGGGGGCGGCAGCAGGGCGACCGTCTCGTACACGGTCTCGCTGGTGCCCTTGACGGCGAGGGCGGTGAGGGAGTCGCGCTTGTGCCGGAAGTGGCTCGGGACGACGGCGATACCGAGGTTCTCGTCGACGAGGTCGAGGAGGCTGTGCACGTCGTTGACCTCCAGGGCGACGGCCCGGCGGACGCCCGCGGCGGCGAAGACCGCGTCGGTGGTGCGGCGCGGGCCCCAGTCCGGGTGGAAGTCGACGAAGACCTCGCCGCCCAGCTCCTTGGGCGTCACGGCGGCCCCGGCGGCCGCGAGGCGGTGGCTGGGGTGGCACAGGACGGTCATCGGCTCGCCGGACAGCGGTACGACACGCAGCTGGTCCGTGTCCTCCTGTGCCGTCCGCACGGCGAACGCCAGATCGAGCCGCCCGCTCGCGACCTCCTCCGCGAGCGCGCCCGAGCCGGCCTGCCGCAGACAGATCTCCACATCCGGGTGCCGCCGCCGGAACGAGGCGAGCAGCCCCGCCACATGCAGCCCGGCCACGCACTGTTCCGACCCGAGCGCGAGCATGCCGCGCAGCACGCCCTGCACGGCGGCCACCGCCTCACGGGCCGACCGCACCTGTGCCAGGATCCGCTCCGCCTCGGTCAGCAGCGCCCTTCCGGCCGGCGTGAGCATCACCCGGCGGGTCGTCCGCACGAACAGCGGCGTCTGCAGTTCGCGCTCCAGGGACCGTACGGACGCGGACAGACCCGACTGGGAGACCAGCAGCCGTTCGGCGGCCCGGGTGAAGTGCTCCTCCTCGGCGACCGCGACGAAGTGCTGGAGATGGCGGAGTTCCATGACTGAGAAGCGTAAGCGCTGAATCCCATCGGATTCTTCTGTTGGACCAATGCCCACAGGTCGCGAAAGAGTGGACACCGGTTCTCGGGGACTCCGGTCCCACCGTGCCAACCTCTCTGGAGTCGCGTTGTACACCGCACACCCCGACCGCTACGCGGACATGCCCTACCGGCGCACCGGACGCAGCGGTCTGAAACTTCCCGCGCTCTCGCTCGGCCTGTGGCACAACTTCGGCCCCGACCGGTCCGTCGAGACGCAGCGCGCGATCCTGCGCCGCGCCTTCGACCTGGGCGTCAACCACTTCGACCTGGCCAACAACTACGGTCCGCCGCCCGGCTCCGCAGAGTCCGCCCTCGGCGAGGCCCTCAAGGCCGACTTCGCCCCGTACCGCGACGAACTGGTCATCTCCACCAAGGCGGGCTATCTGATGTGGCCCGGCCCGTACGGCGAGTGGGGCTCCCGCAAGTACGTGCTCTCCTCGCTCGACCAGAGCCTGAAGCGCATGGGCCTGGACCACGTCGACATCTTCTACTCGCACCGCCCCGACCCGGAGACTCCGCTGGAGGAGACGATGGGCGCGCTGCACTCGGCGGTCCAGCAGGGCAAGGCGCTGTACGTCGGCGTCTCCAACTACTCCGCCGAGCAGACCCGCGAGGCCGCCCGCATCCTGGGCGAGCTGGGCACCCCCCTCCTCATCCACCAGCCGCGCTACTCGATGCTCGACCGGCGCCCCGAGAGCGAGGGCCTGCTCGACGCCCTCGACGAGCTCCAGGTCGGCTCCATCGTCTTCTCCCCGCTGGAGCAGGGTCTGCTGACCTCCCGCTACCTCGACGGCATCCCGGAGGGTTCGCGCGCCGCGAGCGACAGCCCGTTCCTGAACTCCGAGGCCGTCACCGAGGACCTGGTGGGCAGGCTGCGCGCGCTGGACGAGGTCGCCAAGTCCCGCGGCCAGACCCTGGCCCAGCTGGCCCTGGCCTGGACGCTGCGCGGCGGCCGGGTCACCTCCGCCCTCGTCGGCGCGAGCAGCGCCCGGCAGATCGAGGACAGCGTCGGCGCCATCAGCAACCTCGACTTCGAGGCGGACGAACTGGCCCGCATCGACGCGATCATCGAGGGCAAGGGCTGACGTCCGGCCCCGCTCAGCCCTCGATCCGCTCCTCCAGCCGGACGGTCACCGACTCGCCCGCCTCCTTGCCGATCGCCTTGCGCACATCGGCCTTGACGGGCAGCTTGTGGGTGCCGTCGCCCAGGGCCATGAAGGAGCTGCGGAAGGGGTGGCCGTCGATGGTGCCGCGGACCTTGACCAGGCCGCGGGTGCCGAAGAAGGCGGCGGACCCGGGCCACACGAGGTAGGTCCAGCCGCCTTTGGCGGGGCTCTTGCGCAGCTCCGCCGTGAACTGCTCGTCGAGCGTGCTCATGATGTCGTCCTCTGCTCCCGGTGGTCTGCTACGAACAAGAGACCACCGGGAGCGGAAAAACTCATCGCGGGGCAGCGAGCCGGACGTGGTGACGGGTCATGCCGCCGCCGACGGCACCCGGTCCAGGAAGCCGTACACGCTCCGGATACGGCCCTCGGCGTCGAGCGTGATCACGTCGAACCCGGCGACCGGGGCGGCGCCGCCCGCCTCGTCCACCAGCCCCCAGCCGAAGCGGGCGGTGTCGTGGTGTCCGTCCACGGCTGTGATCAGGTGGAAGGCGAGGCCGGGGAACTGTTTCCGGGCCGCCGTGATCAGGGCGGCGATCTCACCGTGCCCGCGCACGTCGGCCAGTGGATCGGTATAGCCGCCGTCGGCGGCCCAGGCGGCGGCGACCGCCTCGGTCAGCGCCTCCTCGCCGCCCGCGTTCCAGGCCTCGAAATAGCGGGCGACGGCGGTCTCGTAGCGGTCTCGGCGGTCCTGAACCACGGGCATGATCATTGAACCCTCCATCGAGGACATACGTATGGGACGGGGACCGGGTCCGGAGCCGTCTGCGGCCTCCTCGTTCCGGCACCGCACACGCTGCCCGCACGCGCCGCAGGGCGTCGATTACCTCGGAGGTCATCCCGAGGAAGGCCCGGTCGGAGGGCCCTTCGAATCGTTTCAGCCAATCGCGCTCTCGCATATGCCAGGAGACTGGCCGAATTGGCATGGTGACAGAGTGTCAGGCGTGGCGATACTCGACTGACAGGGCGATTGAGTCATGAACGAACGCGCACCCGTGCGCGTTCTTCATGTCACTGTGTGTGACGATCAGGTCGCCGGATGTGCACGACCAGCAAATCTGCGAGGCGAGAGCAAGACCGCGCGGCGAGTGGGGCCGGGCGGGTCGGCGGTGCGATCGGGGGAGCGAAGCGTGCACGACGAATTCCTGTGCCATGTCACCGCGTACGGATGGTGCGACGGCCGGCGCGTCGGCGTGCCCCTCGGTACCTATCGCGCCCCCACGTTGGCGCTGGCGCTGTGGTGGATGCGCGACCGCGCGTTATGGATCGCCGAGCGCCTCGACCCGCGACCCGAGAACCCGAACTTCCCTCCGAACGCGGTCGTTCCGGTCGCCGACACCGTACCGGATGTGCCGAGCCTGCTGCGCGCCTGGTCCACCGACGACGGACAGCAGGGGCTGGTCGCCGAGGAGTTGGCCGCCGGGAACCTGGTCCGGATCGCCACCAACGACGACACCACGGAGTACGAGCTGCTCGCGGAGTCCGTCGACGCCGTGCGTATGCAGCGCGTCGCCCAGCGGATCGCCGCTCCCGCCGCCTGACCTCCGCGCCTGACCTTCGCGCCCGACGTTCGCGCCCGACGTTCGCGCCCGACCTTCGCGCCCGACCGCCGGGGCCCGACCGCCGGGGCCGGGATCGCCACGGTCCGTCGGTCCTCGCTGAGGCGGTCGGGCGCATATCCGGGCCTATCGGTAGAATTTTGTGCATGGCAGAGCGGTCGATCGCACCGACTGCGCCCGAACTCGTGCTGGAAACCGAGTCGGGCTCCACGGTCATGACCCCGAACCACGCGTACCACGTGGGACGCGACCCGCGCAGCGACGTCGTCCTCGACGACGACCGGGTCTCGTGGCACCACGCGGTGCTGCGGGCCGACGCCGGGCACTGGACGGTCGAGGACGAGAACAGCACCAACGGCACGTACGCCAACGGCCACCGCGTCCACGAGTGGGACGTCGGCCCCGGCACCGTCATCCACTTCGGCAGCCTCCCCGACGGCCCCCGCGCGGTGCTCACCGGCCTCGCCCCCGAGCGCCCCTCCGGCATCTTCCACCCCGCCTCCACCGGCACCTTCCGGCAGCCCACCAGCGTCCGCCCGCTGCCCGAGCGGACCGTCCGCATCGGCCGCGCCGCCGACAACGACCTGGTCATCGACGACCTCGTCGTCTCCCGTCGGCATGCCGAGCTGCGGGCGCGGCCGGAGGGCACGTACGAGATCGTCGACCTCGGGAGCCACAACGGCACCTTCCTCAACGGCACGCCCGTCGATCAGGCTCCGGTCACTCCCGGTGACATCGTCGGCATCGGACACTCCGCCTTCTGCCTGGTCGGCGACGAACTCCAGGAGTACGTCGACACCGGCGAGGTCTCCCTCGACGTCCAGGAACTCACCGTCGCCGTCGACCGCGGCCGGAAGACGCTCCTGGACAAGGTCTCGTTTCCGGTCGGCGAGAAATGCCTCCTCGCCGTCGTCGGTCCGAGCGGCGCCGGCAAGTCCACCCTGCTGAACGCCCTGACCGGGCAGCGCCCCGCCGACAGCGGCACGGTCCTCTACGACGGCCGCGACCTCTACCGCGACTACGCCGAACTGCGCCAGCGCATCGGTCTGGTCCCGCAGGACGACATCCTGCACGCCCAACTGACCGTCCGCAGGGCCCTCACCTACGCCGCCGAACTCCGCTTCCCGCAGGACACCGCGAAGGCCGAGCGGCAGGAACGGGTCGACGAGGTCATCCGCGAACTGGGCCTCGAACAGCGCGCCGGCCAGCCCATCCACAGCCTCTCCGGCGGCCAGCGCAAGCGGGTCAGTGTCGCCCTGGAACTGCTGACGAAGCCCTCCCTGCTGTTCCTGGACGAACCGACCTCCGGTCTAGACCCGGGCATGGACCGCTCGGTGATGCACATGCTGCGCGGCCTCGCCGACGACGGCCGCACCGTCATCGTCGTCACCCACAGCGTCCTCAGCCTCGACGTCTGCGACCGGCTCCTCGTCCTGGCGCCCGGCGGCAAGGTCGCCTACTACGGGCCCCCGGACGACACCCTCGCCTTCTTCGGTTTCGAGCAGTGGCCGGAGGCGTTCGAGGCCTTCGAACGGGACCAGGATCGGGACTGGGCGGGGGAGTACGGCGACTCGCCCTTCCACCGCCAGTACGTCACCGCCTCCATGGGCCAGCCGTATCTGCCCGACCTGGAGCCGGTCGCCGTGGCGCCGCCGGCAAAACCGCAGAGCTGGGGTGCCCAGCTGGGCACGCTCGTCCGCCGGTACGCGGCCGCGCTCGGCGCCGACCGCACCTTCCTCGCCATCATGATCGCGCTGCCGTTCGTGATGGGCGCGATGGCGAGGGCGCTCGCGGGGAGCACGCTGGACCGGGAGACCGCCATGAACGCGCTGCTCATCCTGTGCGTGGGCGGGGTGCTGACGGGCGCGGCGAACGCCGTGCGCGAACTGGTCAAGGAACGGGTGATCTACCAGCGCGAACGGGCGGTGGGCCTGTCCAGATCCGCGTATCTGATGTCCAAGGTCGTCGTCCTCGGTACCGTCACCGTCCTCCAGGCGGTCGTCCTCACCCTGGTCGCCCTGCTCGGCGTCGACCTCAACGCCCCCGGCGGCGAAGGTGTGTTGATGCCGCCCCTGGTCGAGATCACGGTCGCCGTGGCGCTGCTCGCGTTCACCGCGATGATGCTCGGCCTGCTCGTCTCCGCCCTGGTCCGCAAGGAGGAGGTCACCATGCCGCTGCTGGTGCTCCTCGCGATCGTCCAGGTCGTGTTCTGCGGCGCGCTGCTGGACGTGAAGGGCACGATCGTCCTCGAACAACTGGCGTGGCTGGTGCCGTCGCGGTGGGCGTTCGCCGCGATGGCCGGCACGATCGACCTCGAACGGATCGTCCCCGACACGACGGACCCGCTGTTCGAGCACTCTGCGGGCGTGTGGCTGCTCGACATGGGGATGCTCGTCGTCCTCTCGCTGCTCTGCGGCTGGCTCGTCGTCCGGCTGTTGCGCCGCCGCGAACCCGCGGTGATGCGGAAGTAGCCGCGATGACGACCCCGGGCTTCCTCCCCACCCACGTCGTCCCGCCGGGCGGACTGCCCGCCTGGGAGACCCCCGACCCGTCCCACCCCACCGTGGCCCTCGACGCGCTGCTGCCCGTCCAGCTCCTGGAACGGCGCGGCGACTGGGGCCGCGTCCTGTGCGCCAACGGCTGGTCCGCCTGGGTCGACGGCCGCCTCCTCGTCGCCGTACCCCAGGACCCGCCCGCCGCCGGTACCGCTCCCGCCCGTACGGCCGACCCGCGCCCCCTGCTGGCCCGCGTCGAGGAGGCCCTGACGCGCTACCGCACCGAGGCGGAGGCCCTGGCCGCCGGACATCGCGACGGGGAGTCCTTCCGCCGGCGTACGAAGGGGCTGCGGATCGGCGTGGTCGTCGACGGCGAGTCGCTGTGGCTGTTCGACGCCGCTCACGAGCGGTGGGTGTACTGCGACGGGGCACGGCTGAGCACGTTCGCCGTCGGGGAGAAACCGCACGAGACCCCGGCCGCTCCGCAGGTTCCACCGGCTGCTCCGCAGGTTCCACCGGCCGCCGCCCCGGATCCGGAGCCGACGAGGGTCGTAGGCGAACCCGAACGCGGACCGGCGGGCCACCGGCCGGCCGCTCCGCGACCGGCGGAGCGCGGGCCGACCGATCACGCACCCACGCGCCTGGTCCCACCGGTGACCCGCGATGAGTGAGACGCAGCCGTACGCGGGGCGTCCCTCCGAGCTGGTCGGTCGGCAGATCGCGAGCTACCGCATCGAACGCGAGATCGGCCGCGGTGGCATGGCCGTCGTCTACCAGGCCATGGATCTGCGCCTGGAACGGACGGTCGCGCTGAAGCTGCTCGCCCCGGAACTGGCCCGCAACGACACGTTCCGGCGCCGCTTCACACACGAGTCACGGGTGGCAGCCGCGATCGACCATCCGCACATCGTGCCGGTCTTCGAGGCGGGAGAGACGGACGGTGTCCTCTACATCGCGATGCGGTACGTAGCCGGCAGCGATCTGCGGCATCTCCTGGACCGGGAGGGCCCGTTGCCGGTCACGACCGCCACCCGGATCGCCGCCCAGGTCGCCTCCGCGCTCGACGCGGCGCACGACCACGGTCTGGTGCACCGGGACGTGAAGCCCGGCAACATCCTGGTCGCCCAGGGCACCGACAGTGACCACCCCGAGCACGTCTATCTCACCGACTTCGGTCTGACGAAGAAGTCGCTGTCCCTGACGGGCTTCACCAGCGTCGGCCAGTTCGTGGGGACGCTCGACTACGTGGCGCCGGAGCAGATCTCGGGCAAGCCCGTCGACGGCCGCTGCGACGTCTACAGCCTCGCCTGCGTCGTCCACGAGACCCTTGCGGGCCGGCCGCCCTTCCAACGGGACGACGACATGGCCCTGTTGTGGGCCCATCAGTACGACGAGCCGCCTCCGCTGACCGGCGGGCGGCCCGATCTGCCGCCGGGCGTGGATCAGGTCATGGCGACTGCGCTGGCCAAGTCCCCGGACGACCGGTACGACTCGTGCCTGTCCTTCGTGGCCGCGCTCAGGGCCGCCGAAATGACGCGCGGCTTCCCGCCGGGACACGCGCCGACCCGGGCCGTCGCACCGAAGACACCCGGACCGCCCGAAGCCCCGCCGGAACCGCCGCCGTGGGCCGGACCCGTCTTCATCCGGCCCGGCCGGTACCCCGACTGACATCGAGCCGCTGGACACGGGCCACGTTCTCCCGGTCGTCGGCGTCCTGGCTGGCCTCGGCGGCGAACCAGGCGTCGAGGATCTCCTTGAGCAGCGGCTCGGAGGTCAGCCGCAGCCCGATCGCCAGGACGTTGGCGTCGTTCCAGCGGCGGGCACCGTCGGCCGTGTACGCGTCCGTGCACAGAGCGGCCCGCACCCCGGGCACCTTGTTCGCGGCGATCGACGCGCCGGTGCCCGTCCAGCAGCACACGACGGCCTGGTCCGACACACCGGAGGCGACCTCGCTCGCCGCCGCCTCCGAGCAGACGGCCCACCGGGGGTCGTCCCCGGCGCGCAGCGCGCCATGGGTCAGCACTTCGTGGCCCCGGCCGCGCAACTCCGCGAGGAGGAGGCGGGCGACGGGCTCGTCCATGTCCGAGGAGACGGAGATCCGCATGCCCCCGAGGCTACCCGGCCCTCAGACACCGGCTACGGGCGCGGCCACGTCTTGCCGTGCAGCCGCTCGATGCTGGTGTTGAAGCGCTCGAGATAGTCGGCGAACCCGGCGATGTCGTCCTCGGACCAGCCTTCCAGCACCATGGCGAGGCTGCGGACGTTGCCCTCCCGCTCCTCGTCCAGCCGCCGCTCGCCCTCCTCGGTGATACGGAACTTGCGCGCCACGCCGCCCTCCGGGTCGAGGGTGTGCTCGACCAGCCCGGCCCGCAGGGTGGCGGCGGTCTGCCGGCGCAGGGTGGAGGCGTCCAGTCCGAAGGCGTCGCTCAGCTCGCTGATGGACATCGGCCCCTCGACACGGATGCGGCTGAGGAGGATGTACGCGCTGCGCTCCAGCGTGGAGTCCTTGCGGCGCCCCTTGCTCTGGCTCAGATGCTGGTAACGCCCGAGCAGCATGTTCTCGTACTCGACCCGGCGCGTCGGCTCTTCCACGGTCGCCTACCTCCTCGTTGCGGATACCGCCAGGGCGATCTTTCCATCCCGACGGACAGCCCCCGCCGGGCCAGGCAGCGTACCCGGGATGTGCATCATGCACGAGAGGTGTGTCATGCATGATGCAGGTATGCTGCACGCCAGGTGCATGACGTATGCCCTGTCACCGGTTCATCGCACGGAGGAATCCCCTTGACGGCCAACCCCCCGCCCGCCACCCGTTCGGGAGGTGTCATCGCGACGCTGGCGCTCGCCGGCATCGTCGCGGCGATCATGCAGACACTGGTGACACCGCTGCTCACCGAGCTGCCCACGATCCTCGACACCAGCGCGGCGAACGCCTCCTGGGTGATCACCGCGACGCTGCTGACGGGAGCGGTCTTCGGCCCGATCGGCGGACGCCTCGGCGACCTCTACGGCAAGCGGCGCATGCTCCTGGTCTGCTGTGCCCCGCTGATCACCGGCTCGGTGGTGTGCGCGCTGTCCTCGACCGTCGTGCCGATGATCGTGGGCCGGGGGCTGCAGGGCATCGGCATGGGCGTGGTCCCGCTCGGCATCAGTCTGCTGCGTGACGTCATTGCGCCGGAGAAGCTGAGCGGCTCCATCGCCCTGGTCAGCGCCTCCCTGGGCATCGGCGCCGGCCTCGGCCTGCCGATCGCCGCCGCGGTGGCCCAGTACGCCAGCTGGCGGGTGCTGTTCTGGGGCGCCGCCGGCCTGGCCGTCGCGGTCACCACCATGATCTGGTTCCTCGTCCCCGAGACCCCGGCCGGAGCCAAGGGACAGCGCTTCGACTTCGTCGGCGCCTTCGGCCTCGGCGGCGGTGTGGTGTGCCTGCTGCTCGCGGTGTCCAAGGGCGCGGACTGGGGCTGGGGTTCGGCGACCACGCTCGGCCTGTTCACCGGCGCCGCCGTGCTCCTGCTGTCCTGGGGCTTCTGGGAGCTGCGCACCCGCGAGCCACTGGTCGACCTGCGCACCACCGCCCACCCGCGCGTGCTGCTCACCAACGTCGCCTCGGTCCTCGTCGGTTTCGGCATGTACGCGCAGTCGCTGATCACTCCGCAGCTCCTGAGGTTGCCTGAGGCCACCGGCTACGGTCTGGGCCAGTCGATGCTGGCCATGGCGCTGTGGATGGCCCCGGCCGGCCTGATGATGATGGCGCTCTCCCCGCTCGGCGGAAAGCTCACCAATGCCCGCGGCCCCAAGTTCACGCTGGTCACGGGCTCCCTGGTGATCGGCACCGGCTACGGTCTGTCGCTCGCGCTGATGGGCTCCACCTGGGGTCTGCTGATCGTCTCCCTCGTCGTCAGCTCCGGTGTCGGCCTCGCGTACGGCGCCATGCCGGCGCTGATCATGAGCACGGTGCCGCTGTCCGAGACCGCCTCCGCCAACAGCTTCAACACGCTGATGCGCGCCCTGGGCACCTCCACCGCCGCCGCCGTGGTCGGCGTGGTGCTCGCCCAGATGACCACCACGCTCGGCGGCGTCAGCCTGCCCTCGGAGGACGGCTTCCGCACGGGCCTGATGATCGGTTGCGGCGCCGCGCTGGTCGCCGCCGCGGTCGCCGTGTTCATCCCCGCCGCACGGGTCACCGCCTCCGAGTCCGACCCCGCGGAGCAGGAGCCGAACGCGGTGGAGGCACCGGCCTCCGCCGCGTAGCGCGCACAGGGGGAGGGGGAGGGGCCGGGAGCGTGAGCGGGCTTCTCGCAGCCGGCCGGTGCGGCTGAGGAGCGCGGACAGGGTGAGGCGGGACGAGACGGCCGAGTTTGCGGTAGACGCGGAACAGGAGGGTCTCCACCGTGCGTGGGCTGAGTAAGAGCCGCTCGGCGATGTCGCGGGTGCGCAGCCCCTCCGTGGCGAGTTCGGCTGTCTCGCGTTCGCGGTCGCTGAGCAGTGTGAGCGGGTGCGCGGCCAGGGTCGCTCTCGGACCCGGACGGTTCGGTGCGCAGGTCGGCCACCCGCTCCTGCGCGAGTAGCGCCCCGCGGCGGACGGCCGCCCCGGCCACGTCCAGTTGGCGCAGGGCCGCGTCCTCGGGCGAGTTCGGCCTCCCGCGCGACGGGAGCGCTCCGACCGCCGGTACGGGCACAGCGGTCAGGTGTGCCGTTCCCCCTCCGCGTACGGTCCGACTTTCCCCGGGCTCACTCCGGTCACAGGAAGTCCTCAGGGCGACCCGGCAGAAGTGGAAGAGGGTGATCCGTTTACGTCGTGGGGTCGGTGACCGGCCGAGCCCGAGGTGCGGCCCACGCCTACGGCGCGGCAGGAGAAGGCAGGGGCTGGACGGTGATGGACCACGGTCCGTCGGAGCGGGCGTAGATGAGACAGGGGCCGGTGAGGGGGGTTTCGCCGTGCCAGGGGCCGACGTGGTTGGCCAGCTCGTCGAGGAAGCCGGTGCCGTCCGGTTCGAAGGTCTCGACGAGGAAGTAGCCACCGTCGTCGGACCGCGGATCGCCCTCGTACCGGAGGGTCGCGATCCCGGGGCCGCCGGTGTGACGCAGTACGTCCGAGGCGGGGCGCCGCGTGTGGCCCTCGCAGGCCAGCGCACTCGACACCGGGCTCACGTCGACCGTCCACGGTCCGTCCGCCTGTACGCGGAGCGCCCGCACCGGCCGGTCGTCGGCGTTCACCAGGGCACGGCACGAGAAGGGTCCGTCGGTGTAGACGAGTTGGCTCTGGGAGTGCAGCCTCCCGTCCAGGGCGTCCACGACGAAGTGCCCGGTCCCCGTGTGCGTGACGTCGAGGATGACCGGCCCCGTCCCGGTGGTCAGCTGGGTGACCTTGTCGCCGTCTCCGCCGATCCGCTGGAGTGCCGGGCCGCCCGCGGTGAGCAGTGGGGGCGCCTGCCGAGGTGGCTCGTCGCTCTTGCCGACTCCGGACAGTGGCACCACATCGGCCCGTTGTTGCGCACGGTCGCGCCGAAACCACTTCATCAGTGCCCCCCTGGTGACGTCTGCGCACAGTATTGGGCGTCAGGGCCGTTGCGTATACGGCAATCGGCGAGGTGCGGTGGTGGCCCAAGGGCCGTCACCCGTGGGGAGGTTCGGGCGGCGTCCGGGCCCATGAGCGGCGTTCTTCGGCCGTGTGACCTGCGAGGTTGTGTTGTTCATCATTGTTTGCGGGGGAGTGGGCAGCGGCGGGTATCGTCCTCGTCCCGACCGGGCATGGTGAGGGGGGCGGAACGTGCCCGGGGCATGCGATGCGCGACGACGGAGTCGTGTGGGTCGGCGGCACCGGGCCCACCCGTGCCGTCCTGAGTGAATGTGGTCCACGCGTGGTGCGCACGTGTGGTGCGTGAAAGGGGAGCCATGGTGCTGCCGGTCGTGCCCGAGGACGTTCTGTCGCAGCCGCTGCTGAGCCCGCTGACACCCGCCGCGGTCTTTCTGGTCGTCACCGTCGCCCCGGGCGGCGAGTCGACGGCCCGCGGGGTGCTGGCCCAACTCGCCGGGCTGGAGAGGGCGGTGGGCTTCTCCAGCCCCGAAGGCGCCCTGGGCTGCGTGGCCGGGATCGGCGCGGAGGCATGGGACCGGCTCTTCGGCTCCCCCCGGCCCGCCGCCCTGCACCCCTTCCGGGAGCTGGACGGCCCCCGGCACCGGGCCGTGTCCACGCCGGGCGACCTGCTCTTCCACATCCGGGCGACGCGCGTGGACCTGTGCTTCGCGCTGGCCGCCGAGATCATGCGGCAACTGCGCGGCGCGGCCACCCTGGAGGACGAGGTCCAGGCCTTCGCGTACTTCGACTCCCGCAACCTCCTCGGCTTCGTCGACGGCACCGAGAACCCGGTCGGGCGCGTCGCCGCCGAGGCGGTCCTGGTCGGTGACGAGGACCCCGACTTCCGCGGCGGCAGTTATGTGCTCGTGCAGAAGTACCTGCACGACGTGGACTCCTGGGAGGAACTCGCCGTCGAGGCGCAGGAGAAGGTCATCGGCCGGACCAAGCTGACCAACCTCGAACTTGACGTGGAGGGCTCGCACGTCGACGTCAACACCATCCTCGGCGCGGACGGCACCGAGCAGCGCATACTGCGCGCCGCCATGCCCTTCGGCAGGCCAGGGCAGGGCGAGTTCGGCACGTACTTCATCGCTTACGCCCGCGACCCCGAGGTGCCCGAGGCCATGCTGCGGAAGATGTTCATCGGCGACCAGCCGACCGGTCACGACCCGATCCTGGACTTCTCCCGTGCCGTGACCGGGACCATGTTCTTCGTGCCCTCGGCGGACTTCCTCCGCACGATCCCGGCCCGCGGCGCACCGAAACTGACGGCCCGCCGCGCAACGAACTGACGCCCCTGCCTCAGGTCTTGCGCCAGAAGACGGCCTCGCACCCGACGCCGTACTCGTAGACGTCAGAACTCGTCCTCGCCCTCGACGAACGTCCGCACCACCTCGATCTCCCCGATGCGTGACACGTCAACCCGGCGCGGATCGTCGCCCAGCACCACGAGGTCGGCCCGCTTGCCGGGGGTGAGGCTGCCGGCGTCGGTCTCCCAGTGGCAGGAGCGCGCGGCCTCGGTGGTGTACGCGCGCAGGGCCTCCTCGACGGTGATCGCCTCGTCGGCTCCGATGAGGCGGCCGGACTCCGAGGCCCGCTCCGCCATGAACTGGATCGCCCGCAGCGGGGCGCCGTTCGCCACCGGGCGGTCCGAACTGCCGGCGACCCGGACGCCGTGGTCGAGGAAGCCCCGGCCCCGGTACAGCCAGCCGGCCCGGTCCTCGCCCATGATCGTGGCGTAGTCGTCGCCGTAGTAGCGCAGGAAGCTCGGCTGGATGACGACGGTGACGCCGAGCGCGGCCAGCCGGGGGAGCTGGTCGGGGCGGACCAGGCCCGCGTGCTCGACGCGATGGCGTGCCTCCGGGCGGGGGCTCAGCTGCTGGGCCTTCTCCAGCGCGTCCAGGGCGACATCGAGGGCCCTGTCACCGATCGCGTGCACGGCCAGCTGCCAGCCGGCGAGGTGACCCTCGACGATCGTGTTCTCCAGGACCTCGGGCTCGTGCATGAGCTGACCGGAGCCGTCGGTGCCCAGGTAGGGGCTGGTGAGGGCCGCCGTACGGGCCATCATGCCGCCGTCGGTGAAGATCTTGAGCGCGCCGAGGGAGAGCGCGCCCTCCCCGAAGCCCGTACGCAGACCGAGGTCGATCGCCCGGCTCGTGGTGTCCCCGGCGGCCGCGCCGACCGGGCGCAGCGCGTCGGCGGCCACCATCAGCTGTACCCGCACCGGCAGCCGGCCCCGCTCGTGGGCGAGCTGGTACGCGGCGCCCTCGACGGGGCTGTGCCCGAAGAGCCGGGCCCCGACCCCCGCCTCGGCGCACCCCGTGATGCCCTCGGACCGGCAGACGCGCGCGGCGTGCTCGATCGCCGAGGCCAGCGCGGTGAGCGTGTGCGGCGGCCGGGACTGCAGCGCGGCCCCCATGGCGCCCTCCGCGAGGAAACCGTCCGGCCGGGCGACCTCCGCGGACAGGCCGCTCAGCACCGCCGAGTTGACCAGACAGGCGTGCCCGGAGAGATGGCCCAGATACACCTTGCGCCCGGCGCTTACGGCGTCGAGGTCGCTCGCCGTGAGCGGGCGGTCGAGGGTGCGCTGGTCGTAGCCGCCGAAGTCCACCCAGCCGCCTACGGGGGCCTGCGCCACCGCCTCCGCCACCACGCGGAGCACGTCGTCGGCGTGTCGGCTCGGCGCGACACTGGGCGCCCCGGCCTTCAGGCCCGCCCACGCCAGGTGCACATGGGCGTCGATGAAGCCCGGGAGAACCGTGGCGCCGCCCAGGTCCAGCGTCCGCCGCGCCGGCAGCCCTGCCACGTCCTCGTCCAGGCCGACGACGCGCCCCCGCCAGATCCCGAGTTCCCGGGCGGCCGGACGGTCCGGGTCCATCGTGACGATGCGGGCGTTGGTGATCCTGGTGCTGAGCACGTACAGGTCCTTCCGGTCGGGGCGGTCGCCCGGTGAAGTCTCGTATCGGTGAAGTGCCGTAGTCCGCCTGCCAGTTGACGGGTCGGTCGGATAATGTCCCAGCGTTCGGGGGAGGTCGGTGAGGTCTCGAAGAGGTTGCAGGGCTGGCCCAGGAAGGCAAATGTAGTTAGCCTTACCTAAGTTTTATTGTACGTATCCTGTGTTGGCGAAACCGGTCCGGAGTGTTGCGTGAGAAAAGCGGACCCACCGGGACGGAACGTCCTGTGGCGCGCGGTCGGCGGACAGCGTCGGGACGTCGTGCTGGGCTCGGTTCTGGGGATGGGGCACCAGACGGGCGAGGCCCTCGTGCCGGTGCTCATCGGACTGGCCATCGAGCGCGGAGTCGTGGACGGCGACGTGCCCGGACTGCTGCTGTGGCTCGCCATCCTGGCCGCCGTGTACGTCGGACTCTCCTTCAGCTTCCGCTTCAGCGCGAGGGCGGGTGAGCGCGCCGCCGTCACCGCAGCGCACCACCTCAGAACCGAACTCGTCGGCCGTGTCCTCGCTCCCGAGGGCGGCGCCGAGGAGGGACGGCTGCCGGGCGAGCTGACGAACATCGCCACCGAGGACGCCAAACGGGTCGGCGCCGTCGCCATGGCCCTCATCGTCGCCTTCGCGGCCACCGCGGGTCTCGTGGTCAGCGCGGTCGCGCTGCTGCGGGTCTCCCTCGCCCTGGGTCTGCTCGTCCTCCTCGGCACCCCGCTGCTGCTGTGGCTGGGGCACCTGCTGAGCAAGCCCCTGGAACGGCGCAGCGAGACCGAACAGGAACGCGCCGCGCAGGCCTCCGGCGTCGCCGCGGACCTGGTGGCCGGACTGCGTGTCCTCAAGGGCATCGGCGCCGAGACGGCGGCCGTCGCCCGCTACCGGCGCGTCAGCCAGGACTCCCTCGCCGCGACCCTGCGCGCCGCCCGCGCCGAGGCCTGGCAGAACGGCGTCGTCACCATCCTCACCGGCACCTTCATCGCCTTGGTGGCCCTCGTCGGCGGACGCCTCGCCGCACGCGGTGACATCGGCCTCGGCGAACTCGTCTCCTCCGTCGGGCTCGCCCTGTTCATCGTCGGCCCGCTCAGCGAGTTCGCGTGGGTCAACGCCGAGCTGGCGCAGGGCCGCGCCTCCGCCGCCCGTATCGCGGAAGTGCTGGACGCCCCCGGTGCCGTGTCCGAGGCACCGTCCGCCGACGCCGTCCCGGCCGGCGGCATCGAGGGACGGCTGACGCTCCGCGCCCTCACGTACGGCACCCTGCGCGGCGTCGACCTCGACATCGCCCCCGGCGAGACCGTCGGCGTCGCCACCACCGACCCCGCCGACGCCTCCGCCCTGCTGCGCTGCCTCGGCCGCCGCGTCGACCCCGACGAGGGCGCCGTGGAACTGGACGGCACGGAGCTGACCGCGCTGGGCCTGGGCGACGTACGCGCGGCGATCCTCGTCGCCGAGCACGACGCGGACCTGTTCGAGGGCACGGTCCTGGAGAACGTCACGGCGGCGGTCCCCGCCGTCGCACCGGCGGGAGCCTCGGCCGCACCGGCGGGAGTGACGGCCGCACCGGCGGGAGCCTCGGCCGTATCGGCGGGAGCGACGGCCGTATCGGCGGGAGCGACGGCCGCATCGGGGGGAGCCTCGGCCGTACCGGCGGGAGTGGCGGCCGCACCGGCGGGAGTGGCGGCCGTATCGGCGGGAGTGGCGGCCGCACCGGCGGGAGTGGCGGCCGTATCGGCGGGAGTGGCGGCCGCGATGGCCGCCTCCGGCACGGACGAGGTCGCCCGGGCGCTGCCCCATGGCGTCGACACGGCCGTCACCGCACGCGGCCGTTCGCTCTCCGGCGGACAGCGGCAGCGGGTCGCCCTGGCCCGGGCCCTGGCCGCCGACGCGCCGGTCCTCGTCGTGCACGAGCCCGCCACCGCCGTCGACGCCGTCACGGAAACACGGATCGCCGCCGGGATCAGGGACGTCCGCGGCGGGCGCACCACGCTCCTGGTGACCAACAGCCCGGCCCTGCTCGCCGTCACCGACCGTGCCGTCCTCCTCCGCGACGGCCGGGTCACCGCGACCGGCGAACACCAGCGCCTCGTCCACGAGTGCGCCGACTACCGTACGGCGGTTCTCACATGACCCAGCGATCCGACGCCGCCGAGGCCGCTCCCCGCGGCGGCGACCGCACCGGACCCGAACTGCTGCCCGTCGCCACCCCCGCCCGTACCCGGGCCGCGGTCGCCGAACTGCTGCGCCCGCAGAGGCGGCTGGCGCTGTCCGCCTTCACCGTGATGGTCGGTTCCACGGCCGTCGGCCTGCTCGTGCAGCCCCTGCTGGGCCGGATCGTCGACCTGGCCGCCGACCGCGGTTCCACCGACGCCATCACGGCCACGGCGGCCCTGCTGGTGGCCGTCGCCGTGGCCCAGGGCGTCACCGCCGGGTTCGGGCTGTCGCAGATCGCCCGGCTGGGCGAGACGACCCTGGCCCGGCTGCGCGAACGCTTCGTCGAACGCGCCCTGGCGCTCCCGCTGGACCGGGTCGAGAAGGCCGGCGCCGGCGACCTGACCGCCCGGGTCACCGCCGACGTCTCCCTCATCGCCGACGCGGTACGGGGCGCGCTGCCCGCGCTGGGTCGTTCGCTGCTCACCATCGTCCTCACCTTCGGCGCCCTGGCCCTGCTCGACTGGCGGTTCCTGCTGGCTGCGCTGCTCGCGGTCCCCGTACAGGTGGCCACCGCACGCTGGTACGTCGCCCGTGCCATCCCGCTCTACGCCGAGCAGCGGGTGGCCGCGGGCGCCCAGCAGCAGCAGATGCTCGACACCATCGGCGGCAGCTCCACCGTGCGGTCGTTCCGGCTGGGGCGGGAGCACACCGAGCGGGTCACCGAACGGTCCTGGTCCGTGGTGGCGCTGACCATGCGGGGCGTACGGCTCGTCCTCGGCTTCTACAGCCGGCTGCACATCGCCGAGTACATCGGGCTCGCCGCCGTCCTCGTCACCGGCTACTGGCTGGTCCGCGACGGCTCCGCCAGCATCGGTACGGCGACCGCCGCCGCCCTGTACTTCCACAGTCTGTTCGGCCCCGTCAACGCGGCCCTCGCCCTCCTGGACGACGCCCAGTCGGCCACGGCGGGCCTCGCCCGGCTCGTCGGTGTCACGGACGAGCCGGTGCCCCCGGTGCCGGCGCACACCGTCGAGGCCGGCGGCGTCGACGTCACCGTCCGAGGTCTCGGCCACGCCTACCGGCCCGGCCACCCCGTCCTCCACGACATCGACCTGACGATCCGGCACGGCGAGCGCGTGGCCCTCGTCGGCGCCAGCGGAGCCGGCAAGACCACCCTGGCCAGACTCGTCGCGGGCATCCAGCCGCCCACCACCGGCAGCGTCCAGGTGGGCGGGATCCCGCCCAGCGAACTCGGCACCGCCGCCTCCCGCACGATCGCCCTCATCACCCAGGAGACCCATGTCTTCGCGGGCCCTCTCGCCGACGACCTGCGGCTCGCCCGACCCGACGCCACCGACGACGAACTGCGCGCCGCGCTCGACCGCGTCGACGCGCTGGCCTGGGCCGAGGCCCTGCCCGACGGGCTCGCCACGGTCGTCGGCGACGGCGGCCACCGGCTCAGCGGCGAGCGGACCCAGGCCCTCGCGCTGGCCCGGCTGATTCTCGCCGATCCGCCCCTGGTGATCCTCGACGAGGCCACCGCCGAGGCGGGCAGTGCCGGAGCACGCACGCTGGAGAAGGCGGTCGCCCGCGCCGTGGACGGCCGGACCGCGCTGATCGTCGCCCACCGCCTCAGCCAGGCGGCCACCGCCGACCGCGTCGTCGTCATGGAAGCCGGCCGTGTGGTCGAGAGCGGCACCCACGACGAACTCCACGCCGCGCGGGGCCCCTACGCCGCTCTCTGGTCGGCCTGGTCGGACGCCCGCGACACCGGCCCCCGGCCGGCCCCCGAGACCCCCACACATATTGCTCCACAGGAACCCGAACCGAAGGACCGCTGATGTTCCGCTCCCGCAGAGCGCCACGGCTCGCCGTCGTGCTCGCCTCCGCCACCCTGCTCCTCGCCACCGCGTGCGGTGGCGGCGATTCGGACTCCGGCGCGTCGGACGCCGGCGCGGAGGCGAGCACCTCCTCCGGCGAGTCCGCCTTCCCGGTCTCCATCGACCACAAGTACGGCAGCACCACGATCAAGGCCGAACCCAAGCGGATCGTCACTGTCGGCCTCACCGACCAGGACGCGGTCCTCGCCCTCGGCAAGGTCCCCGTAGGCACCACCGAATGGCTCGGCGGCTACAAGGGCGCCATCGGCCCCTGGGCCGAGGACAAGCTCGGCTCCGCCGCGGCACCGACCGTCCTCAAGGACACGGGCACCGGCCCGCAGGTGGAGAAGATCGCCGCCCTCAAGCCCGACCTGATCCTCGCGGTGTACGGCGGCCTCACCAAGGAACAGTACGAGTCGCTGTCCACGTTCGCGCCCGTGGTCGCACAGCCGAAGGCGTACAACGACTACGGCGTCCCGTGGCAGGAGCAGACCGAGACGATCGGCAAGGCGCTCGGCAAGCCGGACGAGGCCGCCGCGGCGGTCGAGGAGACCGAGGAGACGATCGCGAAGGCCGTCGCGGAACACCCCGAGTTCAAGGGCAAGAGCGCCGTGATGGCCACGCCGTACGAGGGCATGTTCGTCTTCGGCAGCCAGGATCCGCGCTCGCACCTCCTCACCGACCTCGGGTTCGTTCTGCCCGCAGACCTGGACAAGGTGATCGGGGACCAGTTCGGCGCCAACATCAGCAAGGAGCGCACCGACCTGCTCGACCAGGACGCCATCGTGTGGCAGGTCACCGACGTCGCCAAGGACGCCGACAAGCTGCACAAGGATGCCTCCTACAAGGACCTGACCGTGGTCGAGGAGGGTCGCGAGGTCTACGTCAGCGAGACCAGCGACTACGGCAACGCCCTGTCCATGGGTACGGTCCTCGGCCTGCGGTACGTCGTCGAACGGCTGGTCCCGCAACTGGCGGCCGCCGTCGACGGCAAGACGGACACCAAGGTGGAGCAGCCCGCGTCCTGACGCGGTCGGGGGAACGAGGGAGGGGGGCCGGTCAC
>NZ_JBHVDX010000128.1:0-28425 GCF_042802555.1 Streptomyces sp. NPDC057474
CGATGTGTCCGCGGCGGCCCTGTCGCGTTCGGGGCCGGAGCATTTGAGGCACGTCGTACGAGGCGGACCGTGACGGGATGCGGCTCGCCGGGACGATCGAGCGGCGCGGAGTGTGCTCGGTCCCGACGACGTCATGCCGGGCGTCGCGGACGTCGTCACCGAGGTGCACGTCGAGACGGTCTTCGACGACGGGTCACGGCCCTCGTAAGGGAGCTCCTCGACGGGTCACTGGGGTGAACGCGGTCGCGGACACACGATCAGCCGCCCGGGTTGTACGTAATTCGAGCACATTGATCCGGGGTGGGTGATGCGTTTGTATCGCGGTGAACCATCGGCGAACGGCCGGGGGACGACAAGGTTTCGGGGGAACCGTGTCCAGAGTCGCACCCGTGTCCAAGCACCGCGGGTCTCAACGGGATCCATCTCCCTGGGCTCCGCTTCCTTGGGTTCGGCGTTGGGCACGACTGTCCTGGTCCCACCGGACACCACCGGCGGCACGGCCACGGCGTACGTCGAGCCGGGCATGATCGCGGACGGCGGCGGCCGGGTCGCCCTCGAGTCCCAGGACCCGACCCTGATCCCGGCCGGCGACACCAACGACGCCCGGGCAGTCTTCGTACGCCACACATGATGACCGCGAGGTGATCAGCAGGCTGTTCGCATCCTGAGACGGACGGTGAGCGCGGGGACGGTCTGTGCCAGACTGCCCCCGTGCTCTCGTTCGCCATGATTATTGGCAGCAGGCGCGCCGGTCCGCAGTGACCGCCACGTACGACCAGGTACGGGCGGACACCGTCGTCCTCGACCCGCGCGCAGACCTCTCGCACCCGCGAGGGGTTTTTCGCTTTTCTGGCCCACCTTCAGCCGGGAGTGCAGCGCGAGGGATCATTGGAGGACGGTGGAGCCGGTCATTCCGGTACGACCGAGATCCAACACAGGAGCCTTGAGACCATGACGGAAACCAGCGAGCTCGACGACTCGTTCCACGTCTTCGACACCACCCTGCGCGACGGCGCCCAGCGTGAGGGCATCAACCTCACGGTCGCGGACAAGCTGGCCATCGCACGGCACCTGGACGACTTCGGCGTCGGCTTCATCGAGGGCGGCTGGCCCGGCGCGAACCCGCGCGACACCGAGTTCTTCGCCCGCGCGCAGAAAGAGATCGACTTCAAACACGCCCAGCTGGTCGCCTTCGGCGCCACCCGCCGCGCCGGCGGCAAGGCGAGCGAGGACCCGCAGGTCAAGGCCCTCCTGGACTCCGGCGCCCCGGTCATCACCCTCGTCGCCAAGTCCCACGACCGGCATGTCGAACTGGCACTGCGCACCACCCTCGACGAGAACCTGGAGATGGTCCGCGACACCGTCTCCCACCTCCGCGCGCAGGGCCGCCGGGTCTTCGTCGACTGCGAGCACTTCTTCGACGGCTACCGCGCCAACCCCGAGTACGCCAAGGCCGTCGTCCGCACCGCCTCGGAGGCCGGCGCCGACGTCGTGATCCTCTGCGACACCAACGGCGGCATGCTGCCGGCGCAGGTCCAGGCGGTCGTGTCGACGGTGTTGGCCGACACCGGCGCCCGGCTCGGCATGCACGCCCAGGACGACACCGGCTGCGCGGTCGCCAACACCCTGGCCGCCGTCGACGCGGGCGCGACCCACGTCCAGTGCACCGCCAACGGCTACGGCGAGCGCGTCGGCAACTCCAACCTCTTCCCGGTCGTCGCCGCCCTGGAACTGAAGTACGGCAAGAAGGTCCTCCCCGAAGGCGCCCTGCGGGAGATGACGAGGATCTCGCACGCGATCGCCGAGGTCGTCAACCTCACCCCCTCCACGCACCAGCCGTACGTCGGTGTCTCCGCCTTCGCGCACAAGGCCGGCCTGCACGCCTCCGCGATCAAGGTCGACCCGGACCTGTACCAGCACATCGACCCCGAGCAGGTCGGCAACACCATGCGGATGCTGGTCTCCGACATGGCGGGCCGCGCCTCCATCGAGCTCAAGGGCAAGGAGCTGGGCGTCGACCTCGGCGGCGACCGCGAGTTGGTCGGCCGGGTCGTCGAGCGGGTCAAGGAGCGCGAACTCAGGGGCTACACCTACGAGGCCGCCGACGCGAGCTTCGAGATCCTGCTGCGCGACGAGGTCGCGGGCAAGCCGCAGCGCTACTTCCGCACCGAGTCCTGGCGGGCCATCGTCGAGGACCGCCCCGACGGCAGCCACGCCAACGAGGCCACCGTCAAGCTGTGGTCCAAGAGCGAGCGCATCGTCGCCACGGCCGAGGGCAACGGCCCCGTCAACGCGCTCGACCGTGCCCTCCGTGTCGCCCTGGAGAAGATCTACCCCCAGCTCGCCAAGCTGGAGCTGGTCGACTACAAGGTCCGCATCCTGGAGGGCAAGCACGGCACCAACTCCACGACCCGAGTACTGATCTCCACGACGGACGGCACGGGCGAGTGGTCCACGGTCGGAGTCGCCGACAACGTGATCGCCGCGTCGTGGCAGGCGCTGGAGGACGCTTACACGTACGGGTTGCTGCGGGCGGGTGTGGAGCCGGCGGAGTGATGAGCTGAGAGCCCGGGTGGAGGGGGTGCGTGGGCGGCTGCGGATGGTTCGTGGTTGCTCGCGCAGCTCCCCGCGCCCCTGAACAGCGAAAGCAGGGGCTGCGCCCGGCATTCGCTTTTCTCGGCCCGCAGGGCCGGGTCTTTGCTCTTCAGGGGCGCGGGGAACCGCGTGACCAGCCCTCACTCACCCGCAGTCGACTACGCACCCCTCCGGCGGAGCCGTCAGCATGACTCCTCCGCAAGCTCCTCGAACTCCTCAAGGCTCATCGCCCGATCATCGGCCCACACCTGCCCCGGCTCGAGACCGGCGATGTCCGCCGCCGTGAACGCGACCTTGCCATTGAGGTCGTCACCGGACCCGTACTGTCCGAAGCTCAGCAAGTAGGAACGGCCCGGCAGCAACCGCTGCTCTCCCCGCGGCTCCGCCTTCCATGCGGCCGGCGGTGAGAAGAGCGGGAACTCGGCGTCCCCGGACCGCTCGCCCTCCGTGTCCCAGCCCGTGGTGACCGTCTCGTCCTCGTCGGAACTCGTCCAGCCGTCGAGATCCAGACCCTGATACCCGGCGTCACCGCACGGCCGGATCAGCGCCCGAGGCGCCCCGTCCGCGTTCACCGTCACGGCCGCGAGCGGCAGATCGACCGCCGAGCAGCCGCTCAACAACACCGCCCCGGCCACCGCCCCCACCGTCCCGAGAACCTTCCGCAGCATCCAGACCCCCCGTAACCCTGTCGCACTACGTGACCAGTACCCCTCCCGAACGGTTGTACAGGCGTCTTTACGCCTACCCAAGTCGACAGCTGACTCCGATCAAGTCACAAAAGAAAAACGGGAGTTGAGCGCTGTGACTGGTCCTGGAGTCTCAGTGGAGGGAACCCCGATGCGGAACCGAAGAACGTCGTTGCTCGTTTCGGCCGCCCTGCTGTCCGGCCTGACCCCGCTGTCGTTCGCCCCCACGGCGACGGCGGCCGCACCCGCGAAGGTGACCACCGACGCCACCGCCTACCCCGTGGCCGAGGGCGGCACGGCCCACCTTCGGGTCACCGTCACAGGCACGGTCACCGAGCCCGTCAGCGTGGCGTACCGGACGACCGCCGACGCCGACCACACCCCGGTCGACGGCACCCTGACCTTCCCGGCGGGCACCCCGTCCGGCACCGCGCGCACCATCGTCGTACGTACCCTGCCCGACAAGTCCCCGGAGACGGCCGAGACGATCCCCGTCACGCTCACCGTCACCGGCGCCGAGGCCCCCGCCGAGACCCCGAACGTCGTCATCGCGGCCCACGGCCTGCCGTACCTGAACCCCAGGCTGCCCGTGCGGAAGAGGGTCGCCGATCTCCTCTCCCGGATGACCCTGGAGGAGAAGGCCGGCCAGATGACCCAGGCCGAGCGCGGTGCGCTCGCCACCCCCGCCGACATCACGGCGTACGCCCTCGGCTCGATCCTCTCCGGCGGCGGCTCGACCCCCGCACGGAACACGCCCGAGGCGTGGGCCGCGATGATCGACGGCTTCCAACTCCGCGCCCTGTCCACGAGGTTGCAGATCCCGCTGATCTACGGCGTGGACGCGGTCCACGGCCACAACAACCTCGTCGGCGCCACGATCACCCCGCACAACATCGGCCTGGGCGCCTCCCGCGACCCTGAACTCGCCTACGAAATGGGCGCGTTGACGGCGGCCGAGACCCGGGCCACCGGCATCCCGTGGGACTTCGCGCCCTGTGTGTGCGTGACGCGCGACGACCGCTGGGGCCGCGCGTACGAGTCCTTCGGCGAGGACCCGGCGCTCGTGAAGTCCATGGAGACGGTCATCCAGGGTCTCCAGGGCGCCCGCGACGGCCGCGACCTGGACCGCTCCGACAAGGTGCTCGCCACCGCCAAGCACTTCGTCGGCGACGGCGGCACCGAGTACGGCTCGTCCACGACCGGCACGCACACGATCGACCAGGGCATCACCAAGGTCACCCGCCAGGAACTGGAGGCGGTCCACCTCTCGCCGTACCAGGAGGCCGTGGACCGGGGCGTCGGCTCGGTCATGCCGTCCTTCTCGTCCCTCGACATCCTCGGCGACGGCAAGGGCGCGGTGAGGATGCACGCCCGCGCCGACATGATCAACGGCGTCCTCAAGGACCGCATGGGCTTCGACGGCTTCGTCGTCAGCGACTGGCAGGCCATCGACCAGATCCCCGGCGACCACGCCTCCGACGTCCGTACGTCGATCAACGCCGGCCTCGACATGATCATGGTCCCGAACGCGTACGGGGACTTCCACCGGACCCTGGTCGCCGAGGTGAGGGCGGGCCGCGTCAGCGAGCGGCGCGTCGACGACGCCGTCTCCCGCATCCTCACCCAGAAGTTCAGGCTGGGCCTCTTCGAGAAGCCGTACGCCGACCCGAGCGGCATCCCCGGCATCGGCTCGGCGAAGCACCGCGCGGCGGCCCGCGAGGCGGTGGCGAAATCGCAGGTCCTGCTGAAGAACACGGGCGGGGTCCTGCCGTTGAGGAAGTCCCAGAAGGTGTATGTGGCCGGTTCGAACGCCGACGACATCGGCAATCAGTCCGGCGGCTGGACGATCACCTGGCAGGGCTCCTCCGGCGACATCACCGAGGGCACGACCGTCCTGGAGGGCATCCGGAAGGCCGGCGGGAACCGCGTCACGTACTCCAAGGACGCCTCCGCCCCGACCTCCGGGCACGACGTGGGCGTGGTCGTCGTCGGCGAGACACCGTACGCCGAGGGCTTCGGCGACGTCGGCAACGGCCACGACCTGGAGCTGAGTGCCGCCGACAAGGCCGCCGCCGACAAGGTCTGCGGCGCCATGAAGTGCGTGGTGCTGATCGTCTCCGGGCGCCCCCAGCTCATCGGCGACCGGCTCGGCGACATGGACGCGCTGGTCGCCTCCTGGCTGCCCGGCACCGAGGGCGACGGCGTCGCGGACGTGCTCTACGGCAAGCGGCCCTTCACCGGACGGCTCCCCGTCACCTGGCCGAGATCGGAGACCCAGCTGCCGATCAACGTCGGCGACACGTCGTACGACCCGCAGTTCCCGTACGGCTGGGGTCTGACGACGAAGGGGGCGGCACCGACGACGAAGGGGGCGGCGGCGGCACCGGAGCGCGGGGCACACGCCTCGGTGCTCAAGGCGCGGCAGCTGGTGCAGGCGAAGGTGGGCCAGGACGCCCGGATGACGGCGGCGGTCGCGAAACCCTTCGCGGAGGCCGACCACCTGCTGCTCACGGGCCGCTACACGCAGGCGCTCGCGAAGCTGGGGGAGGCGCACCGGGCGGCGTGACGGGCGGCGTGACAGCGGTCCGCCGACGGCCGGTGGGGAGCCGGGGCCTCCGGTTTTTCGGTTCCCCATCGTCCCGATCGTCCGTTTTCACGCCGATCGAGGTAGCTTCGAAGTATGAAGGGCGCACCGCTTCGACGTCTGCTCAGCCTCCTGACGGTGGCGCTCGCCGCGATGGCACTTGCGGCTCTGGCGGTGCTGTCGGTCGGTGCGCCGAGCGCCCACGCGGCCACCGACCTCTCGACGGTGGCCTCGGCCCTGCGCGAGAGCCCCGTCTACGTCGACCCGGACGCCTCCGGCCTGCTCTCCTCGTCGGACGCCGAGGCGCTCGCCGACAAGATCGAGGACGCGGACGAGCCGATCTTCGTGGCGGTCCTCCCGGCCGACTACCCGACCCAGAACCTCTTCCGGAACCTCCGCACGGAGACGGGCGTGACCGGCCTCTACGCCATCCGCCTCGGCGACCGCTTCAACGCCCAGGCCGACACCTCCGTCCTGAGCCCGCAGGCCGTGGCGAACCTGGTCACGGCGGTCCAGGGCGCCGGCGACCCCAAGGCCCAGCTCAACGACTTCGTGGACGACGCCATACGCAGCAACCCCGGCGGCACGGCCCCGTCGAGCTGGAGCGGCGGCGGCGACGAAGGCGTGGACGCGGGCGCCCTGGCGGCAGCGGGCGCGGTCGTGGCGGCAGGCGGCGTGGGCGCGTACGCGCTGGTCCGCCGCAACCGCCGCAAGAAGGAGGAGGAACGCCGCGAGGCGCTGGCCAGGCTCGCGGTGGTGGTGGACGAGGACATCACCGCCTTCGGCGAGGAACTGGAACGCCTGGACTTCCACCCCGCCGAGGTCGGCGCGGACGACGCCATGCGCGCCGACTACGAGCGGGCCCTGGACGCGTACGAGAAGGCCAAGTCCCTCATGGCGGCGACCACCCGCCCCGAGGAGGTTCGCGCGGTCACTCAGACTCTGGAGGACGGCCGCTTCTCCCTCACCCAGCTCGCCGCCCGCAGGGAAGGCCGCGCGCTCCCCGAACGCCGAGCCCCCTGCTTCTTCGACCCCCGGCACGGCCCCTCCGTCGCGGACGTCCTCTGGACCCCGGGCGTCGGCACCGAACGCGAGGTCCCGGTCTGCGCGGCGGACCAGGCCCGTCTGGCGGACGGCCAGGACCCCATGATCCGCGAGGTGGAGACAGTGTCCGGCGGGCGTCGCCCCTACTGGGACGCCGGCCCCGCCTACGGCCCCTGGGCAGGCGGCTACTACGGCGGCGGCATCCTCCCCGGCCTCCTCGTCGGCACCATGCTCGGCAGCATGATGGCCACCCCCTCCTACGCGGCCATGTACGGCTCCGGCTACGGCGACTTCGGCGCGGCCTCCGGCTACGAGGGCGGCGACGTCTCGGGCGCCGACTTCAACACGGACGACTTCACCGGCGGCTTCGGCGGCGGCGACTACGGCGGCGGAGGGGACTTCGGGGGCGGCGGGGACTTCAGCGGCGGGTTCTGAGGACGGCGTGGACGCAGGCATGAGCACGGGCCCGGCGCTGGGCAGCGCCGGGCCCGTGGACGTCGTACATACGAAGTACTGCCGGTTCTCGGTCAGAGAGTGGCCGCGGCCGCCGCGATCTGGGACGCGAAGGTGGACACCTCGGTGTAGACACCGGGGGCGTTGGGCCGGGCGCAGCCTATGCCCCAGCTGACGATGCCGACCTGGACCCACTCGTTGGCGTTGTCCCGGCGGAACATCGGGCCGCCGGAGTCGCCCTGGCAGGTGTCGACGCCGCCCGCCGCGAGCCCGGCGCAGATCTCCTCGCCCGCGATGAGCCCGCTGTAGCCGCTGTACGAACGGCAGGTCGCGTCGCTCATGAACGGCACGGTCGCCTTGAGCAGATACCGCTGCTGCGAGCCGCCCTCGGTGGCCGCGCCCCAGCCGGCGACCGTGAAGGTACCGGTGTTGTACGCCGTGGTCGTGGCGATCTTCAGTGTCGGTTGGTTGATGGGCGAGGCCAGCTTGATGAGCGCCCAGTCCTTGCCGTCGCCGTTGTAGCCGGGGGCCCGGTACACCTTGGTCGAGCGGACCTGGACCCGGCCGCTGGTGTTCTGGAGGTCCACGACACCGGCCGTGGCCGTGTAGCTGGTGTTGTTGCCGGTCGCGCCCACACAGTGCGCGGCCGTGAGCACGATCTGCTGCGTGTACAGCGCGCCGCCACAGCCCATCGACAACCGGACCATGAACGGGAACTCGCCCTGCGCGGCCCGCGTGCCACCGACAACAGGCGCGGGGGCGGCCTCCGCCGCCGACACCGGCTGCAGACTGGCGATCGCGAGCGCGGCGGCACCGACAACCGCGCATCTCTTCAGAGCGGTGATGAGTCGCTTCAAGGTGATGCCTTCCGTGGGGGGTTGACATGCGATGACTCGTACAACCGAACCGCAGACATGACGCAGGCATGCCAATCAGGCGCCAGGAAATCGCCTTTCATGGCATGCCCAGGTCAATTTCTGTTGCAGGATTATGAGAACGCCGAAAGCCCCCACGCAAGAGGTACGAACCAGCCAGCTTCACTTGCGGCTCGCGTACCGCTCTCCGGCCGCATGCCACCACCCGGGCGGCGAGGGCCCGTTCACGACGGACGTCGACTGATCCGGGTGCAGCCCGAGCCGCCGCAGCGCCTCGGCATCGACCCGAACGCTGATCCACGACCGCCAAGGCCCATCGGCCCCGGGCCCACACGCCCGATCCCAGCCGAACTCCTCCCCACGGAACGGCATCCAGTCGATACCCCGCTCACGCAGTCAAGCGTGCAGCGCCGCGACGGGGCGCGGGCATCCCTTCACGACCTCGTAAGAGGCGACGACGACCCACTCAGTCGATGACGCGCTCAAGAAACACGCTCCAGTGGTGGGGGAGGGGGTGAGGACATTGCCGGCGGGAAGCTTGGAGTCGCGGATGCGGACGGCGGAGGGGTGGGCGGCGAATGAACGGGCTCGATGTGCTCCAGGATCTGCCGGATCTGCTCCCGCATCACTTCCGGGCCGCCGACCTCCCGCCGCAGGATGCTCTCTTCGAGAACGAAGTGACCCACGGGCGGCCGGTCCCGCTGCCAGATCAACTGCCTCTCCATACGGGCATTCACCCAGTGCTCGGCGGTCTCGCTCCCGATCGCCGGATACCGGTGGTCGAAGACGGCGCGGCAGCAGTCCCTGGTCTGAAGAAGCCCGGGAACCACCAGGCTCTGGTACGAGAGAACGCAGACGGCCTCCTGCTCGTGATCCACAAGCCCCTGCGCGAACTGAACAATCCGCTCCCGCACGGGCAGCTTGGCCACCAGCACGGCCAACGCCCCACCGGTGCTGAGCAGTTCATCGAACGTTGATGAACGCCTCCAGCGTCTCGCCCGGCGTGAAGGCGGGACCTTCCCGGTGAGCGTCGCGGTCGCGGGCAAGGCGCCCGTCGAAGTCGCCCGGGAGGTGTGCGGCGAGATCGTGGACGGTCCAGCCCGGTACCGCTTCCTTGCTCCGGTCGGCGGGCGCCAGGTCGCGCAGTGTGGCCATCAGCGCGGCGTGTTCCGGAGCAAACGGAGGGCGAGCGTCGATCGGGGCACCGAGCCAGGACCGACTCGGCACGTCATCGAGCTGGGAGTCCATGACCGAAGCCTGCCAACCGAATGACCCGACGGCCATCGAATATCCGACCCTAGATCTTCTGCGCGAAAAGCAAGTGCACATGTGCGAGGGAACCCCGCAGACTGACCCGGTGATCGACATCACCGCCGAACTCGTACGCACCCTGATTTCCGACCAGTTCCCGGAGTGGAGCGACCTCCCGGTCAGACCCGTCGACCATCAGGGCTGGGACAACCGCACCTTCCGGCTCGGCGAGCAGCTGACCGTGCGTCTCCCGAGCGCGGAGGGCTACGTGGCCGCCGTGGCGAAGGAGGACCGGTGTCTGCCCGGCCTGGCCGAACATCTGTCGTTGCCCGTACCGGAACCGGTCGCTGTCGGGCGTCCGGCGGCGGGCTACCCGTTTCCGTGGTCGGTGCGGCGATGGCTGCCGGGACACACCGTCGAGGCCGCGACGGACATCGACCGGACCCGACTCGCCCGCGATCTCGGCGACTTCCTGACCGAACTGCGCAAGGCTCCCGCCCGCCCCGGCCCGGCCGCCGGTCGGCACTCCTACTTCCGTGGCTGCCATCCCAGCGTGTACGGCGACGAGGTCGAGCGGGCCCTCGACGGGCTGAAGGACATCGTCGACGGCGCCGCCTGCCAGGCCGTCTGGGCGGACGCGCTGACGTCCGCCTGGCCGTTGTCGCCCACGTGGTTCCACGGTGACGTGTCCGTCGGCAACCTGCTCGCCACCGGCGGGGCCCTCTCCGCCGTCATCGACTTCGGCTCCTCCGGCGTCGGCGACCCCGCGTGCGACCTGGTCATCGCCTGGAACTACTTCGTCGGCGAGGAGCGGAAGGTCTTCCGCGAGGCCGTCGGCCTGCCCGACGACGCCTGGCGGCGGGCGCGCGGCTGGGCGTTGTGGAAGGCGCTGGTGAGCATGGCGGGACTGTCCAGTCCGGACCCCGAGGGCACGCAGAGCCGGGTGCTCGTCCAGGTGCTGGAGGACCCCGCCGTATAGCGCCGTCGTATAGGACCGCCGTATAGCCGTACAGCGCCGTCGTATAGCCGTATAGGACCGTCGTATAGGACCGTTGTATAGGACCGTTGTATAGGACCGTCGTATAGGACCAGGGTCGGCGTATAGGACGGAAGCCGGCCTATTTCCTGCCTACCGTGTCGCCATGAGCAGCACTCCCGAAGACGGCACGGAAACCCGGGCGTTCGAAGACGCCGACCGGCTCGATGCCTGGCTCGCGGCACACCCGGCCCCGCACCCCGGCCTCTGGGTGAAGGTCGGCAAGAAGGGGGCCGGAGTACGTTCGGTCAGCTCCGGTGACGTCAACGACGTCGCCCTCTGTCACGGCTGGATCACCGGCAACCGGAGGCGACTCGACGAGACGTACTTCCTGCAGCGGATCACCCCGCGCAGGCCGGGCAGCGACTGGTCGATGGTGAATGTGCGGCGGGTGGACGAGCTGAGCGCCACCGGGCGGATGCGGGCCGGAGGGCTCGCCGAGGTCGCGACTGCCAAGGCGGACGGACGGTGGGCGGCGGCGTACGAGTCGCAGAAGGAGGCCACCGTGCCGGAGGATTTGGCGACGGCCCTCGAACACAGCCCTCGCGCCCGGCGAAGCTTCGAGCGGCTCGGGAAGACGGACCGGTACCTCGTCGTCCTGGGGCTGCTGAAGGCCCGGACGCCACAGACGCGAGCCACCCGGCTCAAGGCGGCCTTGGCCAAGTTGGAGACGGGCGACCAGCCGAGCCATCGATCACCGTGATCGGAATGCCGCCGCGTGACACCGCACAGCCACCGGACGCTGGTCGGGGGTCCACCGCTGTTCGACCGTGGCAGACACAACCAGCCGTACAGACCGACTCAACGAGCCGTGCCGGCCGACGGCTCGGCCCGCGTCGCGCGCGGGCCGTGGCCGACCGGAGGAAATCAACCCGCGTTCCGGATCGCCGAGATGTCGAAGCTCAGCTTGATCTTGTCCGACACGAGGACGCCGCCCGTCTCCAGCGCCGCGTTCCACGTGAGGCCCCACTCGGAGCGCAGGATCTCCGCCTTGCCCTCGAAGCCGACGCGCTCGTTGCCGAAGGGGTCTTTGGCGGCGCCGTTGAACTCCAGGTCGATGGTGAGCGGCTTGGTCGTGCCGAGGATGGAGAGGTCGCCGGTGATGCGGTAGTCGTCGCCGCCCAGGGCCTCCGCCTTGGTCGAGCGGAAGGTCATCGTCGGGAACTCCTCCGTCTTGAAGAAGTCCGCGCTCTTCAGGTGACCGTCACGGTCGGCGTTGCCGGTGTCGAGGCTGTCCATCTTGACGTCGATGGAGGCGGTGGACCGGGACGGATCCGAGCCGTCCAGGTGCAGGCTGCCGGAGAAGTCCAGGAAGCCGCCCTTGACGTTGGTGACCATGGCGTGGCGGGCGACGAAGCCGATCGCGGTGTGGGACGCGTCGATCGTGTAGTCACCGGTCAGCGCGGCGAGCTCGGGGTTCACCGCGGAGACGGTCGCCGAGTCGGTGGCGGTCTCGGTGGTCGTGTTGCTGCGGCCGAAGATGCCCATGACGTGCTCCTTGGATGATGTCGTTCAATGCTCAACTAACTCAACACGGCCCACCGTAGACCTATTCCGTTCAAGTTTCAACCTTATCGTTCTGGTAGTCGCCACGTCACACAGTGTTGATCTGTCTTCGGAGCGGTGATACACGACATGAGCATGACCTCGACCCGCCGTACGTTCCTGTTCCTCGCCGCGTCCCTGGCGGCGACCACCCCCGCCGCGTACGCCGACGAGTACGACACCCTCCGCCGCCGCTGGCTGACCATCGCGCTTGGCGCCGGCTACGACCCCGCCGCCGAGCCCTACGCGAGCCGCCTCCGCGAAACCGGCGACCGCGCCCGCGCGTTCCGCGCGGCCATGGCGCCCACCGCCGGCTCCCTCTGGCCGGGCCACCCCTTCGACCCGCCCACCGGGATCACCCAGAGCTACAGCCGGCTCTGGACGATGGCCCAGGCGTACGCGCAGCCGGGCACCGGCACGACCGGCGACGCCGCCCTCCTCTCGGACGTCCTGCGTGGTCTCGACCACCTCACCGCGACCGTCTACAACCCCTCCACCACCCGCTACGGCAACTGGTGGGAGTGGCAGATCGGCAGTCCCCGCCTCCTGCTGGACATCGTCGCCGCCCTGTACGACGAGCTGACACCCGCTCGGCGGGCCGACGCCTGCGAGGCGATCGACCACTTCGTCCCCGACTCGATGCTCCGCGAGTACACCGGCACCTCCACCGGCGCCAACCGCGTCGACCTCTGCCGCTCCGTGGCCCTGCGCGGCATTCTCGGCCGCACCCCCGAGAAGATCGCCCTGGCCCGGGACGCCCTCTCGCCCGTCCTCCCGTACGTGACCCGGGGGGACGGGCTGTACGCCGACGGCTCGTTCGTGCAGCACACCTGGGTCGCCTATTCGGGGACGTACGGGCAGGTCATGCTCGACGGACTGGGGAGGCTCTTCGCGCTGCTGGCCGGGTCGACCTGGGAGGTGACCGACCCGAACCGGCAGATCGTCCTCGACGGCGTCGAGCGGGCGTACGCGCCACTCATCCATGACGGGCTGGTGATGGACAGCGTCAACGGCCGCGCCATCAGCCGGGGTTACTTGAAGGGCGACGACCGGCACATCATGCGGAGCGACCACTTCCACGGGCAGGGGATCATCGCCGCGATCGCGCTGCTCGCGCTCGGCGCCACCGCCGCCGAGCGCGAGCGGTGGCACGGGCGGATCAAGGGGTGGATCGAACGCGACACGGTGACACCGATCCTCACGGCGAAACAGTTCGGCTTCGCGGACCTGGCCCGGCTGCACGCCGTCGCCGCCTCCCCGGTCGCCGCCGCGCCCGAACCCGTCGGCCACCGTCTCTTCCCCGCCATGGACAGAGCCGTCCACCGCCGCCCGCGCTTCGCGGTGAACATCGCCATGGCCTCCGACCGCATCGCCCACTACGAGTGCGGCAACGGCGAGAACCCGCGCGGCTGGCACACAGGCGCGGGGATGACGCTCTGGTGGGCCGAGGGGCACGGCGGCCGGGCCGATCGGGCCGATCGGGCCGATCAATACACAGACTGGTTCTGGCCCACCGTCGACTGGTACCGGCTCCCCGGCACGACCGTCTCCACCAAGCGGCTCGCCGACAAGGAGGGCGGCGAATGGGGCGCGCCGAAGCCCGCCGTGCGGTGGGTCGGCGGCACCACGGACGGCGAGTACGCGGCGATCGGCCAGCATCTCAAGGGTCTCGGCTCCACCCTCCAGGCCCGCAAAGCGTGGTTCTGCGTCGCGGACGCCGTCATCTGCCTGGGGGCGGGGATCAGCTGCGCGGATGGGGTCCCGGTGGAGACGGTGGTCGACAACCGGAACCTGGGGGAGGCCGACAACAGAGCGCCGCAGATCCTCCTACGGGGCAGGCGCTGGGCGCACCTGGAAGGCCACGGGGGCTGGGTCTTCCCGAACGACCCGCCCGGCGGCGCCTTGCGCACCCTGCGCGAGGACCGCACCGGCGCTTGGTCCGACATCAACGTCACCAGTACGGCCGAACGCCGCACCCGGCGCTGGCAGACCCTCTGGCTGGACCACGGCACCGATCCGGTGAACGCCGACTACGTCTATCTCCTCATGCCCGGAGCGTCCCGCCACGCCGTCGAGGCCCGTGCCGCCGACCGGCGCTGGTTGTCGATCCTCGCCAACGACGGCACCTGCCAGGCCGTCCACGTCCCCTCGCTCGGTCTGACGGCCGCCAACTTCTGGCAGGCCGGCACGGCGGGCCCGCTGACCGCCTCCGCCGGGGCGAGCGTGCTGGTACGCCGCCGGGGGAGGACCGCTACCCTCTGCGTGAGCGAACCGCCGCGGACGGGCGAGCCGGTGGAGATCACTTGGCGCGGACCGGTACGCACGGTGGTCCGGGCGGACGATCCGGTCGAGGTGCTGGAGGCGGCGGCAGGCCGGCTACGGCTCCGCGTCACCCCCGGCACGGCCTGCGCCACGCTCGGCTGTGAGCTGATTCTCGCTTGAGAGACCCGGCGGCCCTTTGTGCGCCCCCTACAAGCCCCACCCCCTCTGAGCAGTCGGTTCGGCTGCATGCCGGCAAGGTTCTGTTCAGGGGTACCAGGAAAACACGCCGGAGACTGTACGGAGTCGACGGACCGCTTTGCTCGGTCGGCTTCGTAAGGTCGCTACATGACCGTTTTGGATGAGGCACCGGGTGAGCCGACGGACGCACGAGGGCGAGTGGCCGAGCTGCACGAGATTCGTGCTCAGGCGTTGGCCGGCCCCAGCGAGAAGGCGACCGAGGCGCAGCATGCCAAGGGCAAGCTGACCTCCCGGGAGCGCATCGAGCTGCTGCTGGACCCGGGCTCCTTCAACGAGGTCGAGCAGCTGCGCCGGCACCGGGCCACCGGATTCGGTCTGGAGGCCAAGAAGCCGTACACCGACGGTGTGGTCACCGGTTGGGGCACGGTGGAGGGCCGTACGGTCTTCGTCTACGCCCATGACTTCCGCATCTTCGGCGGGGCGCTCGGCGAGGCCCACGCCACGAAGATCCACAAGATCATGGACATGGCCATCGCGGCCGGGGCCCCGCTGGTGTCGCTGAACGACGGCGCCGGCGCCCGTATCCAGGAGGGTGTTTCCGCGCTGGCCGGGTACGGCGGCATCTTCCAGCGCAACACCAGGGCCTCCGGTGTCATCCCGCAGATCAGCGTGATGCTCGGCCCGTGCGCGGGCGGCGCGGCGTACAGTCCCGCCCTCACGGACTTCGTGTTCATGGTCCGCGAGACGTCCCAGATGTTCATCACCGGCCCGGACGTCGTCAAGGCGGTCACCGGTGAGGAGATCACCCAGAACGGCCTCGGTGGCGCGGACGTGCACGCCGAGACGAGCGGCGTGGCCCACTTCGCCTACGACGACGAGGAGACCTGCATCGCCGAGGTGCGCTACCTCCTGTCGATGCTCCCGCAGAACAACCGTGAGAACCCGCCGCGGGTGGAGGCCTCCGACGCGGCGGACCGCCGCGGCGACGTCCTCCTCGACCTGGTCCCGGCCGACGGCAACCGGCCGTACGACATGGCCAAGGTCATCGAGGAGATCGTCGACGACGGCGACTACCTGGAGGTCCACGAGCGCTGGGCCCGCAACATCATCTGCGCCCTCGGCCGTCTCGACGGCCAGGTCGTCGGCATCGTCGCCAACCAGCCGCAGACCCTCGCGGGCGTCCTGGACATCGAGGCATCGGAAAAAGCTGCACGCTTTGTCCAGATGTGTGATGCTTTTAACATCCCGATCATCACGCTGCTGGACGTCCCCGGGTTCCTCCCGGGTGTCGACCAGGAGCACGGCGGAATCATCCGCCACGGCGCGAAGCTGTTGTACGCGTACTGCAACGCGACCGTGCCCCGGATCTCCCTGATCCTGCGCAAGGCGTACGGAGGTGCCTACATCGTCATGGACAGCCAGTCCATCGGTGCGGACCTCACGTACGCGTGGCCGACCAACGAGATCGCCGTCATGGGCGCCGAAGGTGCCGCCAACGTCATCTTCCGGCGGCAGATCGCCGAGGCCGAGGACCCCGAGGCGATGCGGGTCCGGATGGTCAAGGAGTACAAGGCCGAGCTGATGCACCCGTACTACGCGGCCGAGCGCGGCCTCGTCGACGACGTGATCGACCCCGCGGACACCCGCGCGGTCCTCATCCGCTCCCTCGCGATGCTCCACACCAAGCACGCGGACCTGCCGTCCCGCAAGCACGGCAACCCGCCGCAGTAACCCGCCGGTTCCTTCGCGGTCCCTCTGCGGAAACCTCTCTCACGGAGACTGACATCCATGAAGCTGCCTGATATTCGCGTCGAGAAGGGCCACGCCGAGCCCGAAGAAGTGGCCGCGATCACCGCGCTGCTCCTGGCCCGCGCCGCCGCCCAGCCCGTCGACGCCCCGGCCCACCACGCCCGCCCCCGCGCCGGCTGGCGCCGCCTGGAGCGCGAGCCCGGTTTTAGGGCGCCGCACAGCTGGCGATGACGCTGCGCCGCTGAACCGCACGAAGGGGCTCCTCTGTGGCAGAGGGGCCCCTTCGTCGTGCTCGGCTCCGTTCAGCGCCGTGGGGTGAGGCGTGTGCATATGGCTGCCGGTCCGTCGTGGCTGGTCGCGCAGTTCCCCCCGCCCCTTGAAAGCATGGGGTGCGCCCGGAGTCCTTCAGGGGCGCGGGGAACTGCGCGAGCAACCACACACGGCCCGCAGCCGACGACGATCCGAAGACGCGACGGTGCTGAACGGAGCCGAGCACGACGAAGGGGGCCCTCTACCGGAGAGGGCCCCCTTCGTACGGCTGAGCGACGCAGGCCTACCGCAGGCGGGCCATGAGCGCGTGCTCGACCAGGGTGATCAGGGCCGACTTGGCGTCCGAGCGGTGGCGGGCGTCGGTCGTGATGATCGGGGTGTCGGGCCCGATCTGCAGTGCCTCGCGGACCTCGTCCGGGTTGTACGGCTGCTGGCCGTCGAAGCCGTTGAGGGCGATGACGAAGGGCAGGCCGCTGTTCTCGAAGTAGTCGACGGCCGGGAAGCAGTCGGCGAGGCGGCGGGTGTCGACGAGGACGATGGCGCCGATGGCGCCGCGGACCAGGTCGTCCCACATGAACCAGAAGCGGTCCTGGCCGGGGGTGCCGAACAGGTACAGGATCAGGTCCTGGTCGAGGGTGATGCGGCCGAAGTCCATGGCGACCGTGGTGGTCGTCTTGTCTCCGGTGTGGGTGAGGTCGTCGATGCCCGCGGACGCGGACGTCATCACGGCCTCGGTACGCAGCGGGTTGATCTCCGAGACGGCCCCGACGAACGTGGTCTTGCCCACGCCGAAGCCGCCCGCCACCACGATCTTCGCGGACGTGGTGGAGCGGGAAGGCCCTCCGCTAGAGCTTGCGAAGTCCACTGAGCACCCTTTCGAGCAAAGTCACAGCTGGCTGGCCGCCGGCGCTCTCGTCGCCGCCGGGCTGATGAATGGCGACCAGGCCCGCCTCCGCCAAGTCGGCGACGAGGATCCTGGCCACACCGAGAGGAATCGTCAGGAGGGCCGAGATCTCGGCCACCGACTTGATCTCCCGGCAGAGGTTGCAGATCCGCTGATGCTCGGGCAACTGGCCCTGCATCTGGTGCGGCTGCGCGGTGGTGTGCACCAGCGCCTCGATGGCGAGCTGGTAGCGCGGCCTGGTGCGGCCGCCCGTCATGGCGTACGGGCGCACCAGGGGGTTGTGCGACGCCCCTGCGGGCGACGGCTCAGGGGTGCGGCGTTGCGGCTGCACGGGCTGGATACGCGGCGCCGGCGGCTGGTCGTACGGCGAGGGGCCGGGGCCCTGCGGTGCGTACGGCTGCTGGCGGCTCGGTGCGGAGGGGAAGTTGTACCGGTTCTGGTCACCCTGGCCAGGCCCCTGGCCAGGGTAGGACCAGTTGCCCGACGATGAACCGCCTGGGGGTGTTGCCACGTTCTCTCCTCCTCCGACTGTGCTGGCATCCATGGCTCATTGGAAGCCGCGTCCCGAAACCTTACGGCCCCGGGACGCCAAAACGCACCGTCTGACTGTTAGTTGAGCAGGCTGCCCTGGAGCTCCGCACGAAGATCGGGCGTCAGGACCGTACCGGCACGGTCCACCAGAAGTGCCATCTCGTACCCGATGAGACCGATGTCGGCTTCCGGATGTGCGAGAACGGCGAGCGAGGAACCATCGGAAACGGACATGATGAAGAGGAATCCCCGCTCCATCTCCACAACCGTCTGATTGACGCTGCCACCTTCGAAAATGCGGGAGGCACCCGCGGTCAGAGAGGTCAGACCCGACGCGACGGCCGCCAGCTGGTCGGCACGGTCACGGGGAAACCCTTCGGACATCGCCAGAAGGAGTCCGTCGGCGGAGACCACCACCGTGTGCGACACCCCGGGGGTGTTGTCCACGAAATTGGTGATCAACCAGTTCAGGTTCTGTGCCGCCTGGCTCATCGGGCTCACACTAACGCTCCTGGTTGTAGGTGCTGTCAGGACCGAAGCCCTGACCGTTCGTTTCACTGGTTGCGTTGCGTCCCCGCTCGACACCCCGGCGCAGGTTGCTCAGCCTGCCCCGGACGTCCTCGGGAGCGCGGGAGATCTGTGGACCTCCCTGCGGGGTCGTCTGGGCGGCGCCCTCGACCAGGTTGGCCTTGGGCACCCGCCGCGGCAGGCCGGAGGAGGTGACCCCGCCCGCCTTGGGCTTCTTCAGCTGGGAGGCCTGTTGCCAGCGCGCGTCGTTGGCCGAGCGCCAGTCGCCGTTCGGTCCCCCGGCCGTCGGCTGGTCCTGGGCCACTTCCTGCTGTCCGTTCACGGCGCCCGCGCTCGTGCCGCCCGCGCTCGCGGTGGATCCGCGGCGGGGCAGGCCGGCGTCGGTCAGCGCGTGGCCGGCGGAGGGGGTGGGTCCCGGACGGTCGAAGCCTACGCGGTCCGGCTCCTTCACGTCAGCGGCCTGCGCAGATTCCGGTTCCGGAGCGTACTCGGAGCGGTAGGAGCTCTGGTAGTCCTGCTGCTGCGGCCAGTCGTCCTGATAGGACGGCTCTTCGAAGCCCGTGTACGTCTCCGAAGCGTTCGCGGCGGCCGCCGCGTGCTCCCCCTGGACGGACTCCGGATAGGAGGGCTCAGGGTAACCGCCGGTAGCGGTGAACGGGTCGTTCCCGCCCGGCAGGTGCCCGTTGCCGTTCGCCGCACCGTTGTTGCCCGGACCGAAGTACGCCTCGTCGTACGACGGCTGCTGCGGCTCCTCGTACGACGGCTGCTGGTCGAACGACCGCTGCGGGTCCACATACGCCGTCGCGCCGTTGTCATAGGACGGCTCGGGCGACTGGAAGTCGTCGCCGTAGCGCGGAGTCTGGCCCGGGGGCAGCTGCGGGTGCGCCTGGGCCTCCAGGGCCGCGCGACGCTCATCGCGCATCAGCGAGCGGCCCACGGGGTCCAGGTCGCGGATGTCGTCCGGAACCTCGTAGCGGCTGTCGTCGAAGCCCAGCTCGGCGGCGGTCCGCATCGGGGCCACGGCCGGCTGCTGGAACGCGTGCTGCTGCTCCGGGATGATCTGCGAGACCGTGAACTGGTCGGCCGCCGGCTGCTGCTGTTCGCCACCGCCACCGTGGGTGATGACATCCGGGAGCATGACCAGCGAGGTCGTACCGGCCTGCTCGCCCGAGGGGCGCAGCTGGACGCGGATGCCGTGCCGGTCGGACAGCCGGCCGACCACGAAGAGACCCATGCGCTGCGAGATCGCGGCGTCCACGGTCGGCGGGTTGGCCAGCTTGTGGTTGATGTCCGCGAAGTCCTCGGCGGTGAGGCCGATGCCCTTGTCGTGGATCTCGATCATCACGCGGCCGTCGGGGAGACGGGTCGCGGTGACACGGACCTTGGTCTGCGGGGAGGAGAACGTGGTGGCGTTCTCCAAAAGCTCGGCGAGCAGGTGCACGAGGTCGGTCACGGAGCGGCCGTGGATCTCGGCCTCCGGGACGCCGGAGAGCTCGATGCGCTCGTACTGCTCCACCTCGGAGGAGGCGGCGCGCAGTACGTCGACCAGCGGGACCGGCTGGTCCCAGCGACGGCCGGGCTCCTCACCGGCGAGGACCAGGAGGTTCTCGCCGTTGCGGCGCATACGGGTCGCCAGGTGGTCCAGCTTGAACAGGTTCTCCAGCTGGTCCGGGTCGGCCTCGTTGTTCTCCAGGTCGGTGATCAGGGTCAGCTGGCCCTCGATCAGCGACTGGTTGCGGCGCGAGAGGTTGGTGAAGATCGCGTTGATGTTGCCCCGCAGCAGAGCCTGCTCGGCGGCGAGCCGGACGGCCTCGCGGTGGACCTGGTCGAAGGCGCGGGCGACTTCGCCGATCTCGTCCGTGGAGGTGATCGGGATCGGTGCCACCCGGGTGTCGACCCGGCCGGGGTCGGTGCGGGAGAGCTGGTCGACCAGCATCGGCAGACGCTGCTCGGCGATGCCGAACGCGGCGTTGCGCAGCTGGCGCATCGCGCGGCTCATCTGGCGGGCCATGATCCCGGCGATGATGAACGCGGCGAGCAGGGCGACGATGACGATGGCGCCGTTGATGTAGGCGTCGCGCTGGGCGTCGGAGGCGATCTGGCCGGCCTCGGCCACCGCGCGGTTGATCAGCTCGGTCTCGACCTCGCTGTAACCCTCGAACTTCAGGGTGGAGGCCGCCATCCAGTTCTGGTAGGTGACGCCCTGCGCCGCGAGCTGCTCGGGTGAGGCGCCGCTGCCGATCAGCTGGATCATCTTCAGCATGGTGTCCGGCGGCGCCTTGTAGTCGGCGTTGCCGGCAGCGGTCTCGGCGGCCTGCTTCTTGCCCTCTTCCGTCTTCTGCGCCATGACCGACTCCAGGCGCGCGGCGTCGGCCTCGGTGCCACCGGAGATGTACTCCTGTACGGCGATGTTCTCCAGGTAGGCGTATGAGGTGAACGCGGTGACCTGCTGACGGAAGACCGTCTCGTCCTCACTGGGGCGGACCAGCAGGTGGGTGCCGATCGAACGCTGCAGCGAGGCGGCACCCTTGGCGAGAGTGACCGCGTAGACCGTACGGCCGTACGCGGTGATGTTGCCGGTACCGAGGCCGAGCTCGTTGGAGAACTCCGCCAGGAGGTGCTCGACGGTGACGTAGCCCTCTTCGGTCTGTACCGGGTCGGCGGCCCGGGTGAAGGCGGTCTGCCGGAGTTTCTCCAGCGACGGCTCGGCCTCCTCCACCAGGCGCAGACGCCGCTCCAGGCCCTGCCCGGCGGGCATCCCGACGACCTCCGCGTGGAAGGCGTCCGCCTTCTCGTCGGTGAAGGCGCGGGCGTCCTTGACGACCTCGCTGTCCCGCTCGCCCTTCAGGAGTGGCTGGGCGGAGATGTCACGCTCGTTGAGTAGCGCCTCCGCGTAGACACCGGCGGCGGCCACGATCTTGGCCACCTTCTCGGCGTCCCGCGCCTCCTGCCAGGTGTCGATCGAGCCCTTCACCTGGAAGCCGCCCATGATCAGGCCGACCAGCACGGGTATGAGGAGGATCGCGTTCAGGCGGGTGGGTACACGCCAGTTGCGGGGGGAGAGACGACTGCCGCTGGGCGCGGGCGCTGCCGTCGGCTCCGGTCCGGTCATTTGTGCGGGTGCCGCTCCGCGCGGCGGCGGGGTGAAGTTGCCCCGCGCCGACGGCTCGGGACCTTTCTTGCTTCGCCTCACTCGACCAACAACCTCTCGGCGCCGGCACCTACGTCGTGCCGCGGGTGACTCCACGCCCTAGTACGTCTTTGACTAATGGGCAGTTCAGGCATTCCAGCACGTCACGCTGGGGACTTCCAAACACTGGGAGGCAACGATTCCGCGTGATGTAAGTCCCAGATAAAACGGTCATAAAGAGCGAGCCCCGGCAAAAAGCGGGGCCATGGTGAGCGCAGCGGTACTGATCGACCGCGACGCGTGGTCGTACCACCCTATTTCTCTGTCGAAACGTTATGAACGCCGAGGCCGACCGTGTCAAAGGACACAGCCGGCTTCGGTGTAACTACGGCAACCGTCGTATGACGTTGTGGACTCGGGTCCCGTTTTGGGCCCAGGCGTGGTACTTCGGTCCCTCTGCCCTACCGCAGCCGTGCCATGAGCGCGTGCTCGACCAGGGTGATCAGGGCCGACTTGGCGTCCGAGCGGTGGCGGGCGTCGGTCGTGATGATCGGGGTGTCGGGCCCGATCTGCAGTGCCTCGCGCACCTCGTCGGGCGTGTACGGCTGGTGCCCCTCGAAGCCGTTGAGGGCGATGACGAAGGGCAGGCCGCTGTTCTCGAAGTAGTCGACGGCCGGGAAGCAGTCGGCGAGGCGGCGGGTGTCGACGAGGACGATGGCGCCGATGGCGCCGCGGACCAGGTCGTCCCACATGAACCAGAAGCGGTCCTGGCCGGGGGTGCCGAACAGGTACAGGATCAGGTCCTGGTCGAGGGTGATGCGGCCGAAGTCCATGGCGACCGTGGTGGTCGTCTTGTCTCCGGTGTGGGTGAGGTCGTCGATGCCCGCGGACGCGGACGTCATCACGGCCTCGGTACGCAGCGGGTTGATCTCCGAGACGGCCCCGACGAACGTGGTCTTGCCCACGCCGAAGCCGCCCGCCACCACGATCTTGGCCGAGGTGGTGGCCCGCCCCGCTTCAGAGCTTCCGAAGTCCACTGAGCACCCTTTCCAGCAGAGTCACGTCCGGCGCGCCACCGGCGCTCTCGTCGCCACCGGGCTGGTGGATCGCGACGAGTCCGGCCTCGGCGAGGTCCGCGACAAGGATCCGTGCCACACCGAGCGGCATGGACAGCAGGGCCGACACCTCGGCCACCGACTTCACCTCGCGGCACAGGTGGCAGATCCGCTGGTGCTCGGGGAGCAGCCCCATCAGGTTCGCGGGGTCTGCCGTCGTGCTGATCAGCGCCTCGAGGGCGAGCTGGTAACGCGGCCGCGTCCGGCCACCGGTCATGGCGTACGGCCGAACCAGAGGCTGGTCGCCCTCGTCTCCGTACGGCTCTGCGTACGGATCGTGAGGAGCGGTGGGCGGGGTCATTGATCCTCCGAGCGGGACAGCAAGTCGGTCAGTCGTGCCGTCTGGCGGGGGCCGGTGGGGGGACTGTGTCGGCCGGACGGTGATTTGGTGAGTTCTGTGGATCCGCAGGCGTCAGTGGAGCAGACTGCCTTGGAGTTCGGCGCGCAGGTCGGGCGTGAGCACGGCGCCCGCGCGGTCGACCAGCAGCGCCATCTCGTAACCGACCAGGCCGATGTCGCAATCGGGGTGGGCGAGGACGGCCAGGGACGATCCGTCGGAGACGGACATCAGGAAGAGAAAACCGCGCTCCATCTCGACCACGGTCTGGGCCACGTCCCCGCCCTCGAAGATCCGGGACGCCCCGGCCGTGAGCGAGGTGAGCCCGGAGGCGACGGCCGCGAGCTGATCGGCACGGTCGCGCGGAAAGCCTTCCGACATCGCCAGAAGAAGACCGTCGGCGGAGACGACGACGGTGTGGGACACCCCGGGGGTGTTGTCCACGAAGTTGGTGATCAACCAGTTGA
Organism: Streptomyces sp. NPDC057474; assembly: GCF_042802555.1. Classification (NCBI taxonomy): domain Bacteria; kingdom Bacillati; phylum Actinomycetota; class Actinomycetes; order Kitasatosporales; family Streptomycetaceae; genus Streptomyces; species Streptomyces sp. NPDC057474. Next base: position 23,561 of record NZ_JBHVDX010000128.1, read on the forward strand.
GGTTCTGTGCCGCCTGGCTCATCTGGCTCAACTAACGCTCCTGCTGGTGAGTGGGGCTCGGGAAGCTGCCGGTCTGGCCGGTACCGGCCTGTCGACCCTGCGCGATGCCCCGACGGAGATTGGTCAGCCGGCCGCGTACGTCGTCAGGCGAACGCGAGACCTGCGGACCGGTTTGGTGCTGTTGCTGCTGAGCCGTGCCCGGCACGAGGTTCGCGCGCGGGACCCGGCGCGGCAGGCCGGAGGTGGTGACCCCGCCCGCCGAAGGCTGACGGGCACGTTCGGCCTGGCGGACCAGGTCGTCGTTGGGTGTGCTGCGCCAGGTGGGGGAAGCGGGCGCGGCGGGGGTCGCCGGACGCTGAGGAGCGGCCGGAGTCTGGGGAGCCGGGGCGGCCGGCTGCTGCGGAGCGGAACCGTTGCCCTGCTGATGGTCCGACTGCTGGCCGTTCTGGCCGCCCTGACCGTGGAACCAGTTGGTCTCCAGCGTGTCGTACAGCGGCGTACGGCCGTCCATCGGACCCGTCGCCGGCGGCAGCGCCTCCGGCTCCTGCGGGCGCGCGGGGCGCTGCGGGGGCATCGGGGGACGCTGCGGCGGCACCGGCGGGCGGGGCGCACCGAAGCTCTCACCGTTGACCTGCGGCCGCTCGAACTGGCCGGTGTCCTGGGAGTTCTGCCGACCCGGCGCGTTGTACTGCCCGGTGCCCTGGCCGTTCTGCCGGCCGGGCGCACCGAACTGTCCCGGGTCCTGCGGGTTCGGGCGGCCGCCGGGAGCACCGTACTGGCCGGTGTCCTGCGGGTTCTGCCGACCCGGCGCCGGGAACTGGCCCGTGCTGGAGCCGTCGTAGCCCGGCGTGGCGAACTGGCCGGTGGACGACGGGTCCTGCGGGGCGCCCCGGGACGGACCGGTGGGCGCCGGCGGAGCACCGGCCCCGCCGAACACGTCGGAGCGGAGGTAGGACCCGGTGCCGTCCTGCGGCGCGCCCGCGCCGGGGCGCTGGCTGTCGAAGTCGGCTCGCGGGGAACGCGGGAAGTCCGTGGGCGAGCCCGGGGCCTGGTTGGGGTCGACGCGCGGCATCGGCGCGGTGACGTCCGGCTGCTCCTCGTGGCCGCGCGGGGCGTCCAGCGAGGCGCGCGGCGCCGGCGGCTGCGCGTTGTCGTCGCTCCAGCTCGGCGTCCGCGACGGGGAGTTGCCACCGGGCAGCTCGGCGCGCGGGCCACCGCGGCCGGGCAGCTGCGGACGGCGCCTGCCGGAACGTTCCTTGCCGTGCTTCGGCGGCACGGCGCCGGGGCCGCGGTCGGCCCCGCCCGGCCGGCCCGCACCGGCGTCACCGGGACCGCCGGCCGGGCGCAGGCCCGAGCCGCCGCCCGGGAAGCCGCCCTGGCGTGCGGTGTCGTCGAAGCTCTCGAAGTTGTTGGGGCCACCGGTCCCGGCGGCCTGCAGGCCCTGCGGGGCACCGGGCACCTGACCGTTGCCGAACGCACCGCCGCCGCCGAACCCACCGGCACCGGCGCCCGCCGGAGCCGGCCTGCCGCCCTGCGGGGGTACGGGCGGACCACCCTGCGGCCCACGCGGACCACCCGGGTTGCCGAGCCCGCCCGGACCACTGGGGTTGCCGGGCAGCGCGGCCCGCGGACCCTGGCCCGCGCCGACCTGCCCACGCTGCGGAGGGGCACCGAGAAGGCCACCGGTGGAGGGGCCGCCGCCGAGCTGCGGACCCGACTGGTTGCCGCCCTGGCGACGCGCGGCGGCGGCACCGGCCGCGGCCTGCGCGGCGGCCGGACCACCGGTGGAGGGAACGCCCTGGCCGGGCTTGCCCGGGGTGGGCTTCTTGTTGCCCTGCGCCACGTCGACGGGAAGCATGACAAGCGCGGTCGTACCGCCCGAGTCGGACGGACGCAGCTGGATACGGATGCCGTGGCGCTGCGACAGCCGGCCGACCACGAACAGACCCATGCGGCGCGAGACCGAGACGTCCACGGTGGGCGGGGAGGCGAGCCGCTCGTTGATCGCGGCGAGGTCCTCGGGGGAGAGGCCGATACCGGTGTCGTGGATCTCGATCAGCACCCGGCCGTCGGGCAGCGCGTGACCGGTGACCTTGACCTTGGTCTGCGGCGAGGAGAAGGAGGTGGCGTTCTCCAGCAGCTCGGCGAGGAGGTGCACGAGGTCGTTGACCACGCGGCCGGCGACCTCGGTCGTCGGCACGGAGGACAGCTCGATGCGCTCGTACTGCTCCACCTCGGAGGCGGCGGCGCGGAGCACGTCGACCAGCGGGACCGGGCGGGTCCAGCGGCGGCCGGGCTCTTCACCGGCGAGAACGAGGAGGTTCTCACCGTTACGGCGCATGCGGGTGGCGAGGTGGTCGAGCTTGAACAGGGAGGACAGCTGGTCCGGGTCGGCCTCGCGGGACTCCAGTTCGGAGATGAGCGACAGCTGACGCTGGATGAGGCCCTGGGAGCGGCGCGAGAGGTTGGTGAACATCGCGTTGACGTTGCCCCGGAGGAGGGCCTGCTCGGCGGCGAGGCGGACGGCCTCGCGGTGCACGTCGTCGAAGGCCGCGGCCACCTGGCCGATCTCGTCCCGGGAGTGCACACCGACCGACTCGACGGAGGTGTCGACGTCCTGCGGGTCCGACTCCGACAGCTGCTTGACCAGCTCGGGCAGCCGGTCCTGGGCGACCTTGGTCGCGGTGTCCTGCAGTCGGCGCAGCGAGCGGATCATGGAGCGGGCCACGACGAACGCGCCGACCAGGGAGACACCGAGGACGAGCAGGATCAGCGCACCGGAGATGATCGCCTCTTGCTCGGCGTCGGCACGGAGATTACGAGCGGTCTGCTCCATCTCCTCGAGGAGCGAGCCCTCGATCTTCTTCATCTGCTCGATCTTGGCCGAGGAGTCGTCGGTCCAGTCCTTGTACGAGCGCTTGTCCTGCCCGCCCAGACCGCCCGCGCTGGCGAGCACCCGGTCCGCGTAGACGTCGGCGGCCTCGATGGTGGGGCTCGCGTCGTCGATCGGCTTGGTCAGTTCCTCGGCACCGGAACCGTAGATGTCGGAGAAGGTGCTGCGGTCGGACTCCTCGTTCGAGAGGGCCGAGTTCGCGTACAGCCGGTCGTTCTCGTAGAGCCTGCCGGCCTTGTCGTTGGTCTCGGGCAGGGCCGCCGCGATGACCGCGCGCTGAACGGAGGCGTATTCCTTGGCGGAGGAGAACGCAGCCAGGGCACGGGTCCGCTTGATCATGTCCGGGTTGCTGGTGGCCTCGGCCATGTCCGTGGAGAGATCCAGCAACTGGGCGATCAGGCGGTGGTAGGCCTCGACCGTCTGTGTGGAGTTCTTGGGGTCCACGTAGGCGTTCTTGCGGATGCTGCTGAGGTTGTAGAGCTCGCGCACGACCCGGACGAGACTGTCGCGGACACCGGGCATCTTCGTGGTGGTGTTCGCGGTCTCGGCGGCCTGGGTCGCGTCGGTGAACTGGACGCGGGCCTGGTCCGTCTTCTCGCGGGTGCCCTTGACGGTGAAGTCGGTGGCGTCCAGGCCGTGCGTCAGCGGACCGGCGGACAGGTCGCGCTCCTGCTGGAGCGCGGCGGCGAGCTCGGTCGCCTGCTTGGTCATGTCGGTCAGCAGCCGCATGTTGTCGAGCTGCTGGATGTCGTCGACGTTGTCGCCGATGCGCAGGGCACCGAGCGAGGTCGCCGCCACCACGGGAAGCGCGAGCAGCGACACGAGGCGAGTCGAGATGCGCCAGTTGCGCAGGGCTATTCGGGAGCCGCCTCCGGCGCCGGCCTTGGTACCGCCCTTTGGCTTCCCGGGCGGCGTGGGAGGAACTGACGCGCCGGGGCGCCCGGAGCGCTCCCCGCCGTCGCCGATCTCCGCCGGACCCGGGTTCTGGGCGTGCTGGGGGGAGGAACCGTTGCCGGCTCCGCTGTGTGGCTCCGGCTCCGCCGAAGCGCTGCCATCCCTCTTGAAACGTCCCTGCACTAGCGTCGCAACCTCTGGACCAGGCGCCCCACCGCTTGAACGGCGGGACGGTGTCGGCGTCTTCGGGGACGCCCTGAATACGTCCCCAATTGGTGGTCGTGAGTGACCGGCGCTGGCTCCCCCTTCCACCGCCGCCAGGCGCTTTTGATCTGCGCCTCTGCGCGCCGGCACGATCCTGCGGCGGTCCGTGGAATTCCAGCACAGTGCCGGATCTCCAACAAGGCCAATGGGTAACGGTCTGTTCACTGTGACAGTACGTGAGGGCTGCGTCACCAGGCGTGGATGGTGTTTCCGGATATTGCGGGCATATCCGTGCGATCCAGTGGCGTGAGCAGGGTGTCCCAGTCGCCATGATCAGGAGCGGAATGCGGGCTTCAGGTAACTAATGTCCGTTTCGCGGGGGCGGATCAATGGCCTGGATTGCCCGTTTTACCCATGACTGAGTGAGCAAACTCACACGCCGATCATGCCTTCTTCACGACTTGACCCGGGAATCAGATGTTTAGCCTGACGCTTTACAGGGATGGCGAATCCGACAACCCGCGCTTGTGGGACGGCCCTTGCGGTCCGCCCGGCGCCCGCACACGACGAGGTCCAGGACAACAGTGAAGACGACGACGATGTTCCGCACGATAGCCAACCCCCGGCGCACGACGCTGGCCCACCTCGCTGACGCCGAGGACCTGCGCACGCCGGAGCAGGAGCACTCCGTCGACCTCCCCTCCGTGACCGCCAACCCCCGCCGGACGGTCCTGATGACGGTCCCGGTCCAGACGGTGGAGTAGTTGCACGCTCAAGTACGCGCCGAATCCGCCAACCGCTCAAGTCGGTTCCTGTGAAGAATCAGCGGATTCCGGTGAGGACGAGGCGAAGGGCGCCCGGCACGAGCCGGGCG
>NZ_JBHVDX010000129.1:0-28000 GCF_042802555.1 Streptomyces sp. NPDC057474
GCGGCGTACGGCGGCCCGCGTACACCAAAACCCCGCCGCCGGGCAGCAGCCCGGCGGCGGCCAACGCCATACGCGGATGCGGACGTTGAGTGATGACCTTGCCCGAGTCGTCGACCAGCACCCAACGACGGTCGCCCGCCAGCCCCCAGGGCTCCACGACGGCCTCGTCGGGGGCGAAGCCCCGGGCCGCCTTCAGCGGGTGGACATGGATCGAGTGCAGTGACGGATTCCCCATGGGGTCATCCTGCCAGCAGGCTGTGACAACCCCACACGAAATATTCCAAGTGCCTCAGTACCCGCGATACTGCTGGCCGTTGTACGGGTCCTGTTGGTACGGGGCCCCCTGGGCCGGGCGGGGAGCCGCCGGGCGCATGGCCTCGTAGCCGGTGTTGCCGGCCGTTGGCCGCTGCTGCTGCGGCGGCTGCTGGGCGCCCGGGTAGCCCCGCGGACCCGCGGCCTGCTGCGGGATGTACGCGTTGGGTGCCTGCTGCAGCGGCGAGGGCTGCTGGGCCTGCGGATAACCGTAGCTGGGCTGGGAGGGACCTGCCGGCAGCGCGGGGAGCGCCGACGGGAGCGCGGGCAGGTTGCTGCCCGGTGTGTCGTACTGGGCGGGTACCCGGATCGGGGCGATCTGAGGGGTTCCCCGCTCGGCGACGAGAGAGTCGTAGATCGGGGTGTCCGCGAAGGACGAGGCGGAGTAGTAACCGCCGCCGTAGGTGGAGCGGGGGGAGGTCATGGCACATAAGTTAAGCCCACGATGTGCTGGTTGGGGAGACCGATAAGAGTGTTGTTTTCCGTGTCGGCAGTGACGCTGGATCCCCAATGCGAGCGAACTCGTCGAAATAGGGCAGCAAAGCGCGTTCTGATCGTGTAAAGGGCGAGTTCCCAGCGGGTTACCGGCGGTTGACCAAGGATCTTTCGGTACGGGTTCTGGGGGTTCCGGGCCCTGGGGGAATAGGTTTGGCGCCGACAACGGATCCGGCCGGATCCGACGGCCCGCGTGGGACGCGGCCTGGCGACGACCTTCTGGGTGACCTTCTGATGGGGGCGGACATGTCAATGCCGAAAGGATCGAACACCGCGGTGCCGACGACCGCGCTTCGTGTGGAACTGGGGTGGCGTTCCGGACCGGGCGTGCCCGACACGGACGCCTCGGCGCTGTTGCTCGTCGGCGGAAAGGTGCGCTCGGACGCCGACTTCGTCTTCTACAACCAGCCCGCGCACTCCTCCGGCGCGGTCCGGCACGAGGGCAAACGGGACGCCGGCGGTCAGGTGACCGAGTCGCTCCTCGTCGACCTCGCGCGCGTGGAACCCGCCATCGAGACCGTGGTGGTGGTCGCCTCGGCGGACGGGGGCACCTTCCGGCAGGTGCCCGGACTGTACATCCGCGTGCTCGACGAGCGGACGGGCACCGAGGCAGCGCGCTTCGACAGCGCGGACGCCGGCGCCGAAACCGCTTTCGTGCTCGGGGAGTTCTACCGCCGTCAGGGCGCCTGGAAGTTCCGCGCCGTCGGCCAGGGCTACAGCAGCGGCCTCGAGGGCCTCGCCACCGACTTCGGCATCACCGTGGACGAGCCGCAGCTCACCGCGGCGGCAGCGCCCGTGGCCGCGCCCGCGCCCGTCGCTCCTCCCGTCACCGTGCCGCCGCCGGTGACGCCCGCCCCGCCCCCGCCGCCCGCCCCGCCCGTGACGCCACCGGCCCCGGTCCGTCTCTCCAAGGTCACGCTCACCAAGGAGGCCCCGGCGGTCTCCCTGTCCAAACAGGGCGGTACCTCCGGCGCCCTGCGCGTGAACCTCAACTGGGAGGTGCGCAAGCAGTTCAAGGGGTGGGGCAGCAAGCTGGGCCGGGCCGTCGCCATGCACGGGGACCTCGACCTCGACCTGTGCGCCCTGTTCGAACTGTCCGACGGCAGCAAGGGCGTCGTCCAGGCGCTCGGCAACGCCTTCGGGTCGCTGGGCCAGCCGCCCTTCATCCATCTCGACGGCGACGACCGCACCGGCGCCGTCAGCAGCGGTGAGAACCTCACCGTCAACCTCGACCACAAGCAGTACTTCCGGCGCATCCTCATCTTCGTCACCATCTACGAGGGCGCTCGCTCCTTCGCCGATCTGCACGCGACGGTCACCCTGCAGCCGCAGCACGGCGCCCCCATCGACTTCTCCCTCGACGAGTGCACCGTCCCCTCCACCGTCTGCGCCCTCGCCCTCATCACCGACCAGGGCGGCGACCTCATCGTCCAGCGCGAGGCCCGCTACCTCGTCCCCGAACGCGGGGTGAGCCCGCAGCGTACGGTCGACTACGCCTACGGGTGGGGGATGAACTGGACCCCGGGCAGGAAATAGCCGCCCTCGTACAAGAGGGACTCCGGTCAGGGGCCGGCCCAGGGCTAGCCCTCGTCCGGGACCGAGTCCGGGCGTGCGTAGGTGCGGCCCTTCCAGGCCGCGCCGCGTCCCTGGTAGTGCCGCACCGCGGAGTCGACCGTCATCAGGAGGTACAGGAACGCGGTGAACGGCAGCAGCGGAGCGAGTCGGAGCGGCTGACCGTAGTAGCGGAGCATCGGTACGTACGTCGCCGTCATCAGCAGCCAGGCGAGTCCGCCGAGGAGTGCCGTCGCCCGGTCTCCCGTGGCCAGACCCGCCAGGAACGCGAGGGGCGGTACGAGGTAGACCAGGGCGAGGCCGAGGACCGTGCCGGCGAGCAGCAGCGGGTTGTGCAACAGCTGGGCGTAGGCGCTGCGGGAGACCATGCGCCACAGGTCGTGCAGCCGGGGGTAGGGCCGCACGCTGTCCGCCCGCTCCGCCAGCCCCAGCCAGATGTGGCCGCCGCTCCTCTTGACCGCCCCGGCCAGGGCCACGTCGTCGATGACCGCCTGCCGGATCGCGTCCGGGATCCGCGCCCGCTCGGCCGCCTCGGCGCTCAGCAGCACACAGCCACCCGCCGCTGCCGCCGTGCGCGAACCCCGTACGCCGATCCGGCGGAACGGATACAGCTGGGCGAAGAAGTACACGAAGGCGGGCACGACGAGCCGCTCCCACATGCTCTCGGCACGCAGCCGGGCCATCTGCGAGACGAGGTCGAAGCCGCCGGTGCGCGCGGCCGCGACCAACGCGCGCAGGCTGTCCGGCCGATGCGCGATGTCCGCGTCCGTCAGCAGCAGGAACTCGGGTCCACGCGCGCGTGCCAGCCCCATTCCGTGCCGTACGGCCCAGAGCTTGCCCGTCCAGCCGACGGGCGGCTCCCCGGGCGAGGAGACGGTCAGGGGCAGCCCGCCGTGTCGTCGGGCCAGCTCACGGGCCAGGTCACCGGTCCCGTCCGAGCTGCCGTCGTCGACCAGGAAGATCTCCGCCCGGCCGGGGTAGTCCTGGGCCAGCAGCGACGGCAGGCTCTCGGGCAGCACGGCGGCCTCGTCGCGCGCGGGGACGACGACGCAGACGTACGGCCAGTCGTCGGGATCCCGGCGGGGCGGCAGACGCACATCCGTGCGCCAGAAGAAGCCCTGGCCGAGCAGTAGCCACAGCCAGGCGGCGAGTGATCCTGCGGCGATCCACGCGATGGCGCTCACGCTCGCAGTCTGCCCCACCGAGGCAATCCCACCGAGGCCATCGTCTATCGTGGCCGGGTGAAGATCGCGCTCATGGACTCCGGTATCGGTCTGCTCCCCGCCGCCGCCGCGGTACGGCGGCTGCGGCCCGACGCGGACCTCGTGATCTCCTCGGACCCCGACGGTATGCCCTGGGGTCCGCGCACCCCACAGGACCTCACGGAGCGCGCACTCGCCGTCGCCGAGGCGGCGGCAGCGCACCGGCCCGACGCCCTGATCGTCGGCTGCAACACCGCGTCCGTGCACGCCCTGCCCGCCCTGCGCGCCCTCCTCGAACCCGGCCTGCCCGTCATCGGCACGGTCCCGGCGATCAAGCCGGCCGCGTCCGGTGGCGGTCCCTTCACCATCTGGGCGACGCCCGCCACCACCGGCAGCCCCTACCAACGCGGCCTCATCGAGGAGTTCGCCGACGGAGTGCCCGTCACCGAAGTGCCCTGCTGGGGACTGGCCGAAGCGGTGGAGCACGCCGACGACGCCGCGATCGACGCCGCGATCGCCGCAGCCGCAGCGCTCACCCCTGGCGACGTAACGACCGTCGTCCTGGGCTGCACCCATTACGAACTGGTCGCCGAACGCATCCGCGCGGCCGTCCAGAAGCCCGGCCACCCGCCCCTCGTCCTGCACGGTTCCGCCGGCGCCGTGGCCGCCCAGGCGCTGCGCCGCATCGGCGAGCTGCCGAAGCCCGAGGCCGACTGGACCGGGTCGACGCTGACCGTCATCCTCAGCGGTCGCGAGGGCTCGCTGCCTGCCCCGGCACTGGCCTACGAAGAGGGCAGTCTGCTGCAGACAGCCAGCCCGGCGCTGGCCGCCCGCCCGGAGCAGTAACGTTCCGCAACCAGGTGCCCGCGCTGCGGAACCTGAGTAGTCTCGAAGTCATGAGGGACCACCCCCACGGCGAGACGGGCGCCCCCGTAGGCCCGCACCCCGAGGTCTGGACCGGCCGCGCGACCAACCGCGGCCAATGGCTGCTGGCACTCGGCGGCGCCGCCTGCATGGCACTGGGCATCGAACTCGCGGTCGACTCCGCGTGGACGTCCGGTGTCGCCCCGCTCGTCATGTCGGTCGTCGGCTGCATCGCGGCCGGGCTGCTCGTCCTCTTCGGCACGCTCGCGTTCGTGCACGTCTCCGTGAAGGTCGACGAGGACTGCCTCGAAGTCCGCTGCGGCCACATCGGCGTACCGCGCCGCCGCATCCCCCTGTCCCAGGTCGCCGACGCGACCTTCGCCCCGTGCGTCACCCCCCACGAGTGGGGCGGCTGGGGCTACCGCTGGCGGCCCAAGAAGGGCACCGCCGTCGTCGTACGACGTGGGGAGGCCGTGGTGCTGAGCCTCTGGGACGGCCACACGTTCACGATCACCGTGGACAACGCGGAGACGGCCGTCAGCGTCATCCGCGCCAGGCTCAGCCCGAAGGCGTCCGGCGCGACGCGCTGACGCCCTCAACCACTCGACCACTGGTCGTCGCGGCCCGGTATCCCGAGGCCGTCCACCCCGTCCGTCAGGGGCCGGGCCGTCGCCATCCCCGCGAGCAGGCCCGCGCCCGCCGTCACCGTCGTGAAGCTCAGCGCGTTGCCGACCGCCGCGATCGCGGCCAGCGCGGTCAGGGCCGCGCCCGCGGTGAGGACGACCGGCGTGGGGCGAGGGGTCCGCCACAGGACGTACAGGATCCAGCCGAACACCGCGGCGACCAGGGCGACACCGATGAGCCCCTGCTCGGCCGCCAGCTGCAACGGCGCCGAGTGGGGCTTGTCGTCGGCCGGCAGGGTCTGGGCGATCGTCGGACTGAGTTCCCCGAAGCGGCCCGGCCCCGCGCCCAGCAGCGGTTCGTCGTGGGCCAGACCGAGGGCGTCGTGCCACAGCAGGATCCGGTGCGGGGTGAGCTGCCCCTCCAGCGAGTCGGCCGGCCCGGCCGGCAGTACGTCCTCGGCGATCGCCCAGACCGTCGCCGTCACCAGGGCCGTGCCGAGCGTGAGCCCCGCGAGTCCCAGGCCCCGGTGGCGCATCCGGGCCGCCGCGAGCGAACACAGCAGCACCCCGGCGCACGCGGCGAAGCCGGTGGTCGAGCCGAGCACGGCCGCGGTCACCGCGATCCCACAGGCCAGCAGCCGCAGGGCCAGGCGTGGTCCGGGTGAGCGGGCCGCCCAGGCGGCGCAGCAGGCGGCGCCGGCCGACAGGGCCAGCAGCGCGGCGGTCGCGCCGGTGTGCCCGAGCGGCGAGATCAGCGGTGAGCCCGTCATGGTGTGCGGTGCGGTGACCGCCAGACCGAGACCGGCCAGCGCTGCGGCGGACGGCGCCACCACCGGCAGCAGGGCCCCGCAGATCCGGCCCGCCGCATAACCGGCCGCCACCGCGAGCACCGCAAGCAGCACACCCTCCGGGCGGCCGCCCCGCGTCGCCGCCGTGATCAACGACCAGGCCGCGCACGCCCCGAGCAGGAGCACACCCGTGACATCAGAAACGTTCCGTCTTCCCTGCGCGGCCGACGCTCCGGCCGCGGACTCCGTCCCCGTGGACCCCAACCCGTCGCCCCCCGACTGTGACGGGCCTCGACCGCTCGGACCGCATCCGGCCGCACGTCAGAGGCTCGCGCACACCGTAACGGGTGATGCGCCGGTTTGTGGATGAGTTGCGCAGGAACGTTGCGGCTGGTGTGCGACAGAAGCCTCACCCGGGACGCACGGGCCGCGCTGTCGGCGCCGGGGTGACGCGCCGTACACTCCCCGAGTGACCGTCACCGCCACTCCCGTAGACGAGCCGGAACAGCTCGAACCCCAGGCCGCGCCCGTGTCCCGGGCGTCCCGATGGGTCGGCCGGCTCCTTCCGGCCGTCGCCGCGGCGCTCTCCGGGGTGCTGCTCTACGTCAGCTTCCCGCCCAGGACCCTGTGGTGGCTGGCCCTGCCGGCCTTCGCGGTCTTCGGCTGGGTGCTGCGCGGACGCGGGTGGAAGGCGGGCCTCGGTCTCGGTTACCTCTTCGGCCTCGGGTTCCTGCTGCCGCTGCTCGTGTGGACCGGCGTGGAGGTCGGCCCCGGCCCGTGGCTCGCCCTCGTCGTGATCGAGGCGGTGTTCGTGGCGCTCGTCGGCGCGGGCGTCGCCGCCGTGTCGAAGCTGCCCGGCTGGCCGGTGTGGGCCGCCGCGATCTGGATCGCCGGTGAGGCGGCACGCGCGCGTGCCCCGTTCAACGGCTTCCCCTGGGGGAAGATCGCCTTCGGCCAGGCGGACGGCGTCTTCCTGCCGCTGGCGGCGCTCGGCGGCACCCCGGTGCTCGGCTTCGCGGTCGTCCTCAGCGGCTTCGGCCTGTACGAGGTGGTGCGCCTAATCGTCGAGAACCGCCGGACCGGTGCGGCCGTACGCCGGGGCACCGCGGTCGTGGCGGCGCTGTCCGTGGCCGTCCCCCTGGTGGGCGCCCTCGCGTCCCGCGCTCTGGTGAGCGACAAGGCCGAGGACGGCACCGCGACCGTGGCGGTCATCCAGGGCAACGTCCCGCGCCTGGGGCTCGACTTCAACTCCCAGCGGCGGGCTGTGCTCGACTACCACGCCAAGGAGACCGAGCGGCTGGCCGCCGAGGTCGAGGCAGGCAAGGTCGCACAGCCCGACTTCGTGCTCTGGCCGGAGAACTCCTCCGACATCGACCCCTTCGCCAACGCCGACGCCCGCGCGGTGATCGACAAGGCGGCCGCCGCCATCGGCGCCCCCATCTCCGTCGGCGGTGTCGTCGAGCGGGACGGCAAGCTCTACAACGAGCAGATCCTCTGGGACCCGGAGAAGGGCCCCATCGACACGTACGACAAACGGCAGATCCAGCCGTTCGGCGAGTACCTTCCCCTGCGGTCGCTCATCGGCGCCATCAACAGCGAGTGGACGTCCATGGTCCGCCAGGACTTCAGCAGGGGCTCCGAGCCGGGTGTGTTCACCATGGACGGCGCCAAGGTCGGCCTCGTCACCTGTTACGAAGCGGCCTTCGACTGGGCCGTGCGCTCCGAGGTCACCGACGGCGCGCAGCTGATCTCGGTGCCGAGCAACAACGCGACCTTCGATCGCAGCGAGATGACCTACCAGCAACTCGCCATGTCCCGGGTCCGCGCCGTCGAGCACAGCCGCACCGTCACCGTGCCGGTGACCAGCGGCGTCAGCGCGATCATCATGCCGGACGGGAAGATCACGCAGAGGACGGGCATGTTCGTCCCGGACTCGCTCGTCCAGAAGGTGCCGCTGCGCTCCTCCGAGACGCCGGCCACCAAGCTCGGGATCGCGCCCGAGATGCTCCTGGTGCTGGTCGCGGCGGGCGGGCTCGGCTGGGCGATCGGGGCCGGTGTGCGCGGGAGGCGCGCCGGTGGCGTGTAGCCGTACGCCTCGCGTGCGCGTCCTGGAACGGCGGGGGTGACGGAACCGGTCCCGTTAGGGTCGGATCCATGGCTACCCCTGACTTCATCCGCACACTCCGTGCCTCCGCCGGCAACCAGTTGCTCTGGCTCCCCGGAGTCACCGCCCTCGTCTTCGACGACGAGGGCAGAGTGCTGCTCAACCGCCGGTCCGACAACGGCAAGTGGTCGCTGATCGGCGGCATCCCGGACCCGGGGGAGCAGCCGGCGGCCTGTGCCGTGCGGGAGGTCTACGAGGAGACGGCGGTCCGGTGCGTGGCCGAACGGGTCGTCCTCGTCCAGGCGTCGGATCCGGTGCGGTACGACAACGGGGACGTCTGCCAGTACATGGACACCACGTTCCACTGCCGGGCAGTCGGCGGCGAGGCACGCGTCAACGACGACGAGTCGCTCGACGTCGGCTGGTTCTCGCTGGACGCCCTGCCGATCCTGAGCGAGTTCGCGCTGTTCCGCATCAAGCAGACGATGTCCGACACGGTCACGTGGTTCGACTCCACGGTCTGAGGCCGAACCCACCGGAGCCGACCCTCGCTCCGCGCGTGTCTCCACACCGGCTGGAGTGAGGGCGTGGTGTCGCCCGAGGGCACGCGTAGGCCTTGAGCAGGCGTTCGGTGTCGGTCATCTGCCGCAGCCGGCCGTCGCGGGCCACGTCGATGCCGGTCTCGGGTCGTGGTCTGTCCGGCGCGTTCCCTCACCCAGGAACTCGGGCCCGACGGGATCTCCGTCAACCCCGCGCCCCCGGCTGGGTCGACACTCCGGGGACCCGCGCGGGTGGCCGTATGGAACAGGCCGTCGCCGGTATCCCGCTCTTCGGGCCGCCCAGCCCGAGGAGGTCGCCGACGGACGGAAAGCGCAGCGCGGCGAGAAGGCCGAAGGCGGAACGACCGCCGCCCGCGCCGGGGCCGCTCACCGTGCACTGCGCGGCGAGCGGCAGCCGTGCCACCCGGACTAGGTGTTCTGTCCGGAGGCCGGGGCCTCGCTGCCCTTCGTGGTGTCCGAGGGATCCGTGGTCTCCGTGGTCTCCGTGGTCTCCGTGCGGGCCACGGTCACCCGGAGCGTCACGGCGATCGTGGCTCCCGCCAGCAGGCCCCAGGTCAGGGCGGCCGGGACGCCGCCGCCGAAGTCGGCGGCCAGGTACAGGTCCCAGCGCAGCCGTGTCCCGTCCACCAGCATCCGCAGGACCTGACTCGTCAGCAGGCCCAGGACGGTCGCGCAGACCGCGCCGACCGCCAGCGCCGGGACGGTGGCCCGGGTGAGCAGGCCGGGCAGCAGGCGCAGGGCCCACCACACCACGGCGAGCAGCAGGACGTCGATGGCGCGGTAGAGGAGCCAGTCGCCGAGCGGTGTGCCCGCCGGGCCGGCCCAGGCGCCGAGCAGCAGCCACTGGCGTAGGAGGTCGCCCGGTTCGGAGAGCAGTCCGCCGCCGGAGAAGGCCGTCTGGAGGGTGGCGGCGACCGACTGGTACGACAGGACCACCAGGGAGAGCGCGATCACCGCGGTCCCGGCGGTCGCGGCCAGGCGGGCGGCGCGTGCCGGGACGATCTCCTGCGGCAGCGGGCCGGCGCCCTTGGCGGTGACCCGCGCAGCCAGCACCGTCGCCACAGCGGCGACCAGCGCCGTCGCCACCAGGACCTGCCGCCCGGACGAGATCACGCCCGCCAGTTGGGGCAGGAAGCGGTAACTGCCGTGCCCCTGCGAGGCGATCAGCCACGGCGCGGAGACGGTGACCGCCAGCGTGCCCGCCACCAGGCCCCAGGCCCACACCGCGAGCAGCGCCGCCGTCAGCCGGCCGCGCACCGGCGGCAGCCTGCGGACCAGGAGCAGTGCCCCGGGCACGAAGAAGACGAAGACGGCGGCGAACCGGATCTGCAGCGCGGTCGAGTACAGCGAGAGGTAACGGGAGCTGTCGCTCTGGAACGTGTCCCCGATCCCGCCGACAGCCGCGCCGAGCTGTGACGAGGCCGGCGGGTCGTACGACCACGGGGCGAGCCAGCGTTCGAGGTCGGCGGCGGCCTGGGCGCCCAACACGTCGGTGGCGCCCTGCAGCCGCAGCGCGCTCTCGCTCGCCCCCGCCCACCACAACAGCGCCGTGAGCAGCAGCCCACCGACCACTGCCGGTATCGCCGCACGCCTGTACGTCATGTGCCGTCCCCCGTCCTGACCGCCTACCCCGTGAATTCTGCGGGCGAGGGGAGACTACGGCGCACTGATCACACGGGGATCACAGGGGTGCGTCGGCTCGCCCGCCCCCTCGCAGGCCAAGTGGGTCGTCGGCGCGTACGAAGACGGGCTTGAGGTGCTTCTCGGGGAGTGCGTCGGGGAGTTGCTCCCAGTCGAGGACGTGGGAGACGACCCGCGCGGGGTCGACCTTCCCGGAGCGGGCCAGGTCGAGGGCGTCGGGGACCCGGCCCGTGCGGCCGGGGTGAACCGGCCGACCTCGGGCACCAGCACGGCGTCCGTCAGTGTCTCGGCAAGCGCCCGGCGCTGTTCGAGGGTCAGACGGCCCTGCGCGGTGTTCACAGTGATGACGGGTCACGGCTGCCTCCTATGGTGATCGTTATAGCGAGACAGCGCACCGCTATATGACGAGTGTTCTGACGGCGGTGGGGTGGCGAGAGCGGGCGTTCATGCTGGCCGTAAATCGCGGTAAGGTGACCCTAAGCGGACATCTGTCCGCTAGGGCCGGGTGTGTGTCAGGGCGGAGGCGAGTCGTGTCGACGAGTGAGGTGCCCCAGCGGTCTGACGCACAGCGGAATCGTGAGCGCATCCTGGAGGTGGCGCTGGCCGAACTGTCACGTTCCGTCGACGTCCCGTTGAGCGCGATCGCCAAGAAGGCGGGCGTCGGACAGGGCACGTTCTACCGCAACTTCCCCAACCGTGAGGCGCTCGTCCTGGAGGTCCATCGCCAGGAGGTGCACCAACTCGTCGACAGCGCCGCCGAGTTGGTGCGAATCCGGGAGCCCGACCAGGCTCTGCGGGAATGGATGGACGGCCTAGCCCGCTACGTCACGGCCAAGGCCGGCCTGGCGGACGCGCTGCGGCAGGCCACGGCTGCGGCGGGAGTCTCGGCCAAGCCGGGCTACCCACTCCTGGTCGCCGCGATCGAACTCCTGCTCAACGCCAACCATGAGGCCGGCACCATCCGTCCCGGCGTGACCGCCGACGACTTCATCCTCGCCATCGCCGGCATCTGGCAGATCGACCCCCAGGGCGACTGGCAGCCTCGCGCCGCCCGCCTCTTCGACCTCGTCATGCGCGGCCTGCGCACGGGAGCCCCCGGACGGAAGTGAGGCTCCCGGGCGGGCGTTCGTGCCGCTTCAGGACCAGGTCAGGGTGCGGTGCACGACGTAGGGCAGGATGCCGCCGTGGCGGAGGTAGGACGGTTCCTGCCCGGAGAAGATCCGCAGCCGCAGGTCCACGGCGCTCCGGTCGCCCTCGGGTCCTGTGATGCGCAGAGTGACCGGGTTGGTGCCCACCGACAGGTCGTCGAAGCCCTCGAAGGTCGGCTCCTCCTCGCCGGTGAAGGTGCACGAGGACGCGCGGTCACCCTCGGTGAACTCCAGCGGCAGGACACCCTTCGACGGGACCTTGAGGAGGCGCGGGCCCTGCCGGCACGCAGGATGCCGAGATGGAGGACCTGCGGAAGCAGCGCAACGCTGCTCTCGCCGCCAGCCGCCGTACAGAGGCCGACCTGGCGGCCCTCCGCAACGTCAACCAGCGCTTGAAGGTGGACAACAGCCGACTGCTCGAGGCCGAGCGACACGCACCTGTCGAGGAACCCGCATTCGGACAGTCGACTTAACGACTGGCTTCGGCGCGGGCGGTCCAGCCGACCGAGCGGCTACGCGTCCAGGAATTCGGTGCCCGCGCCGGCCGCCCGCCTGCCGGGGCTACGGCTCGCTCTCGGGAGTGACGAAGCGCGGCTCGTTGGCACTCGAGCCCCTTTCGAGGTAGGCCGACAGGGCAAGTCCACGGTCCGGTTCCTGGGCGGGTGAGGCGGGGAGCGGCCAGCGCAGCGCTCGGTAGAGCAGTTCCCGGTGGACGTCGAAGCAGGACACGAAGATGTCCCCGTAGGCCACAGCGGCGCCGAGCGCCCGGAGGTAGGCCGTGAAGGCGATGATCAGGCCCAGGGGCGCCGCCCACCAGGCCCACGGCGTCCACAGGAGGACGAGCAGGCCCCACAGACAGGCTTGCCCGGCGCCGCCCAGCCGCTGTTGAGCGACGGTCACCTCCGTCTTCGCCGCGTCCGGCAGGAGTAGCCACAGCCGTGGCCAGCAGACATCGGCGTGCAGCCCCTAGCGCACTCTCGGCCGATCCTCGAAGGCGGCGAGGATGTTGCCGAGGCGCGTGGGCAGCTGTCGGCCCGCTTCTGTGGGCGCGAGCAGGTAGCGGCGGTTGAGTTCGGCGTATGTCCGGCGCTCACGCCAGTCCATCGTCGACTCCGAAGGCCCCGCCAGGGCGCGCAGCGTGTCCATGTCCGCGCGGATCCGCTCGCGGCGGCGGTTCAGCAGCGGCCGGTGGAGCCAGTCGAGCCACGACGGCCAGTAGCCCGACAGCAACCGCACCACGGGCACCGTGAGCCGAGCTGCGGCCAGCGCGGACAGTGCGACCACGATGAGGGAGACAACCACGAGCAGCCCCTGGACGAGGACGGGCAGCCCTCGCACCTGGTCTCCCAGGTGCCTGGCGACCGCCCTCCACCCGTCGTGGCTGAGCGACGGGTCCGTGCGCTTCCAATGCCAGGCGATCAGTCCGGTCGCCCAGAACAGCAGCGCGGGGGACAGCAGAAGGGAAATCCAGCGTTCGGCGAGCTTGCCGCCGAGGCCGTTCCAGAATTGGCCAAGCACGGTCGGTCCCCCTAGTCGGCAGTCCCGGCGGCCCGGAAGACGAGCGCCAGGCCGTCGATGGGGCAGTGCTCCGGTGGGGGTTCCGGGTCGTCCACGCTGAGCACTGGGTAGACGTAGTGGCTCCCCTGGGGACAGACGTAGCGGTCCTTCGGCACCGGCGCCCCCGACGAGTACAGCGGCTCCAGCCCTCGTTCCCCGCCGGTTCCCCGCTCTCCGGCGGTGTCGGGCAGGAGTTCGTTCATCCGGCGCCGGGACGCCTCGTGGCTGCCGAGCAGCCAGTACAGCTCATCCTCGAGGTCTTTCCTGGCGTCGAGGTCGGTCTCGGTGTTCGCCCTGCGCAGCAGAGCGGCCGCCGCCTCCACCTCGGGCCAGTCCGGCAGTTCGGCGAGGATCCTCTCGGCAACCATGAAGATGTCTTCGGTGTCCTTCTCGTCGTTCACGCTTGGCTCCTCGTCGAGGTGACCGCGCAGGCGAGCGCCGGGTCCAGTCCGGTCACAGGAAAGTCCCGCAGTACACGGTCGAGTTCGGCCCATGCCGCACGCAGGGCACCTTTGCCCCGGCCGGATCCCGTGACGTCCAGCGACGACCGCTCCAGATGCCGCAGCCGCTCGGCGATGCCCCGATAATGCTCTGCCAGATCGGCGGGGACCGGGCCGGGCATCCCCCGGGATGCGGTGCGCAGCAGGTCGCACACGGCGTCGGCGTCGGCCGGCGGAGCAGCGCCGGCGCGCCCCGTGTCGGCGAGGACCTCGCGCGTCCGGGCCGCGCGGCGCTCCAACGGGCTGAACCGGTACGACGCTTCTTCGCCGCCCACCAGCCAGATCCGCGCCACCATCCGGGCCGTCGCGCGGGCCTGGTCGAGCGCTTCGGCGGCCTCGTCGCCGGCGCCCCTGCGGTGGGCCCACACGGCCCAGTCGCAGGCGGCGGCGAACCGGGAGCGCAGGTCGCCCTGCTCGGGGTGTCCGCCGGCGAGCCGGTAGATCTCCGTGGCACGTTCTGTCTCGCCGCTCTCGCACAGCACGTGGGCCAGGCCCCTCAGTTGAGCGGGGAGGCCGGGCCACTGCGCACGTGGCACGGCGAGGGCGAACTCGAAGAGCTCCGCGGCGCGTTCCCGGTCGTCGGCCGAGCCGAGACGCCGGTACCGGTCGAGCAGGCTGTGGGCCAAGGTATCGACCAGGCGGGGGCGTTCGCCGTAGTGGGAAGGGAGCATGCCGAGCGCCTCCTCCCCGGCGGCGATCGCAGCGTCGTTGTCGGCCGGGTCCCCTCCGGCTCGGCAGCGCCCGGCCAACAGCAGGGACCGCCACACCGGGACGAAGTAGCGGAAGGGCGAGGTCGCCGACACCTCCGCAGCGAACGTCCGCACGGCGTCGAACGCCGCGGCCAGCTGCGCGAGCTGCCGGGACTCCGGCTCGCTCGGGTCGTACACCTCCTCCACGACCTCGGCGACCAGGGCGGAGGCGACGTTGTGGAGCCGCTCCGCCCGTACCGCGTGGCCGGCGGGCGTCCGCTCCACGGACCGGGTGAGCAGGTCGACGGCCTTGCGGATGTCCGCCACGTCGCCCGTTCGCCGGTGGCGCGTCAGGTAGGCGACTCCGAGGTTGTTGAGCGCGTACCCCTGCTCCTCTCCGTCCGGTGGTCCCTCGGCGAACACGCGCTCGTGTGCCGCGATCGCGCTGTTCAGGTCGCTGGTCCGCCCTGTCCACTCGTAGCGGAGCCGATGGCAGGTGCCGAGGTCGGACACCAGTGCCAGCGTCTCAATGGCGTCGGGAAGGTGCAGGTTCACGGCTTCTTCGAGAAGTCGCACGGCTTCGTTCACGTCGTGCAGGTTCGGCCGGGTCAGCGCCCTCTCGTGCAGTGCCATCGACAGCCGGTCGAGGTGGAAGGCGCGCCCGCCGGGATCGGCCTCCTCAGCGCGCACCAGCTCCCGGTACGCGTCGATCCGCCGGTCGAGGTCGCTGCGGCTCCGCCAGCGTGCGTAGCGGTCCTCCAGGGCTCTTGCGAGCTGGTCGAGGTAGGGTACGCGCTCCTGCTCCGGGCGGTTGTCGACCGCGGTCTGCAGGAGCTGTACGACCTTGTCCAGCGACTCGGCGGTGTCGGCCGCGGCGCGCAGGAGATGGAACAGCGTGGCGTGTTCACGCAGGGCGCGGTCGCGCAGCGGTGGGTCGTCGCGAAGCGACTCGGTCGCCCCGGCCAGCACATCGGCGGCCGCCTCAAGTTCTTCGAAGCGGTGCGTCAGTGCGTGGTTCTGAAGGCGTGCCCAGCCGAGTGCGTGCCACCCACCTCTGCGCTCCCCCGGTGGTCGGTTGAGGCGCTCGGTGGCCTCGGCGACGCGCTGCCATGCGGCCGTCCGGTCCGCCAGCGCCTGCTCGGTGGCAGTCTCCTCTACGTGCCGGTCGGTCTCCTCGGCCTCCCGCACGGCCGCGGCGAGTTCCTCGGGAAGCTGGTCAGGGTCAGCCGCTTTCCATGAGAGAAGTTGGTCGTAGGCCCGTTCGATTCCGACCGCCCGGCATTCCTCCAGGAGTTTCCCCAGCTTCTCCAGCAGGGCCTGGGCCCCCTCGTCGTCGGCGTAGGCCTGACGCATCTGTTCGAGCACCACGTCAACCTCGTTCCGCAGCAACTCCGGGTGCGCCTGGAGGAGTTCACGGGAACGCAGCCAAGACGGCTCCTGGGTAAGCTCGCTGAGCAGCTCCGCCAGATACCGCCCCCGCATTGGCGTCACGCGGATCGGTATGCCGCAGCACTGCGCATAACTGCGGCCGCCACCGCACCAGCACGGGTCACCGGGCTCCGGCGGCCAGTCGACGAGAGTTTCGCAGGCCTCGACGGCATAGCGGGTGAGATGGTCCCGGTCCCAGGGGGCGAATTCCCCCGCGGCGCACCATTCCAGGTAGGCGTCTACGGTCACACAGGCGATCTGGAACCGCTCGGCAATCGGCGCCAGTTCCCGGTAGAAGCCTTCATGTTGCAGGCAGTACGCGGTGAAATCACGGCCTTTCCAGTCGATGTCGAAGTCCGGCCACAGCCGACGCGCACGGTGGAATTCCGTTTCCGGCAGCCACCAGCAGACAGTATGCGGAACCAACGGTTCTGGCTGCTCGTCATCGGGCACACCACCACGTCCTTGCAGTCGGTCTCTCCCCCCGAAAGGGACCTCGTCCCCAAATTCTTTCAGGCATGCTGGAGTTTGTCCGCGCCTTCACGGAAACAGGCGCGCACCGATCCCGGAGGGGGCCACGGATGGGTCTGTCACTGCCGTTTCCCGTAAGCACCCGACTCGAAAGAATCCTGGTGCAGATTCCGCCCCTCGAAGAACAGGAAGTGGACGGATTCCCTTCCCTTTGGATCGAATTCGTGTTCGTCGCATTCTCTCCCGGGCCGCCTCAGCCGGAGGGAACGTTGTGGATCTCGAGCCTGTTCGACGTCGTCGAGACCTACCGCGAGGAACCGGACGGGCTCGTCGGGACGTTGCTGCGCGGGGCGGCCGGGCAGGAGGCGCTCGCCCATCTCTCCGCGAAACCCCGCGTCGCCTTGCTGCTGCTGATGGCCGATGTGTTCGCCGCGGGCGAGGTCCATGTGGACGATGCCCTGTCCGCGGCGGAGCGAGCGCTCGACGAGGCGCGGTCGTTGAGCGGGACGGGCGAGGCGTTCCTCGCCGAGGCACTCTTCCGGGCAGGCCGGCTGCTGGCGTACTGCGGAGCCGACGCGGATCACCACAGGGGACTCGCCCTGCTGGACGAGGCCGCCTCCTTGGCCGGCCCGGAATTGTGCAGCCGTATGGCGGCCGACTCCGGCCTGATGCACATGAACGCGTTCCTGGACAGCGAGGACATCCAGGATCTGGAGCGCGCCGTGGCGGCCTACCGGTCCGCGTTGGCCGCGGTGGAGCCGGGTTCCCCGGACACGGCGGAGTGCCGTGTGAAGCTGGCCGCCATCCTCGTCCACCGGTTCCGGACAGTCGGCGGGTGGGAGCACCTCACCGAGGCGCTGGAGCTCCTCGCCGAAGCCGTGAGCGGGTGGGGGACGGCGGATCCGCGGACCGGCGCGTGTCACGACCTGCTGCTCGACGCGCTTGACGCTCTCCTCAGCCGCACCCCCGGTCGCGAGGACCTGGACCGGGCCGTCGGCGTGCTCGGCACCCTGCTGTCCGGACCCGCTGGGGCCGCCGTCCCCGGAGTGCGCGACCACGCCCGGTTCACGCTCGCCCACGCCCTCGAACTCCGCTGGCTGCGTGGCAAGGACCTGGCCGACCTCCGCCGCCACCTGGAGCTCCTGACCGAGCTTCGGGACGAAGCCACACCCGACTCTCCCCCGTCGCCGGACCGCCTCGCCAAACTGGCCATGGCCGTCTTCTGGTACGGGGAGACGGCCCAGGGCGAGGACGGTCTCGACCAGGCCCTGCAACTCGTCGTCGAGGCGCTGGCAGGCGTACCGGACGACCCGGAACACAGCGCCCTCATCCAGCGGACCCGGGCCATCCTGCTGGAGGCCAGGGCGAAGCGGGACGGCGCCCCCGCGGACCTCGACACGGCCATCGACCTGCTCGAACAGGCCGCGCGTCACGCCCGCGTGGCACACGGCGCGCTGACCAGCCTGGGGATCACCCTTCTGACGTACTACGACATGACGCAGCAGGAGGCGTACCTGGACCGGGCCGTACGCGAACTCGACGCCGCGCTCGCCGCGGAGGAAGGCCCACAGGACCGGATGCGTGCCCTTCAGGCCCTGCACAACGCGATCGGGATGCGCTACGGCGTGCGCGGCACGCCCGAGGACCTCGAGCGCATGCGGGCCCTCGCACGGGATATGCGGGCGGCCGGGGCGGACACGCCCGATCTCCGCTCCGCGCTCTCACGCCACTGGGCCGAAGTACTCGGCTCCCGGTTCTCGAAGACGGGTGACCGTGCCGCCCTGGGTGAGGCCGTCGCCGTCCTCGAGGCCCAGCTGGCCGACGGCGATGCGGACCCCGAGCAGCGCGACCACGCCATGACGGAACTCGCTCTCGCACTGTGGCAGACCTATCTGGCCGACGGCGACGTCGCCCTGCTGACACGGGCCATCACGCTGCTGCAGGACGTACTGCCGAGGCAACCGCTGCACAGCTTCGCCCGCGCTCAGGTCCTGGGTCTGTTGGGACTGTTCCGGCGCGACCGCTACGTGCACCGGGGCGACGGCGCTGATCTGGACGCGGCGATTGGCGACTTCAACAAGGCGCTCGCCGACCTGGCGGAGACGGACGACAAGTACGCAGAGGTCGCGAGGAACTACGGGCTGGCCCTGTGGGACCGGTACGGCCGTGACGGCAACCTCTACGACCTGGACCGCGCGATCGACGTGATCGATGCGGTCTTCGACGGTCCCACCGGGGGAGGAAAGCATCCGGAGATCGGCCTCAACACGCTGGGCGTCGCGCTGCGCGACCGCTACCACATCTCCAGCGACCCCCGGGACCTGCACCGCGCCGTCGAGGTCTACGAACGCGCGGTCGCTTCCCTGTCAGTCGCCGAAACCCTGTTCCCGGGCGCCCTCCTCAGCAACTACGGTGCCACCCTCCTGGACCGCTACCTGCACACCGGCGACCTGATGGACCTCAGCCGCAGCATCGAGGCGCACGAGCGGTCCGTGGACACCGCTCCGTCCGGCAGCCCCAACAGGCCCAGATTTCTGCTCCACCTCGCTGGCGGCCTCGAGTCCCGCTATCAGCACCTGCACGACATACAGGACATCGACCGGGCGGTACGGCTGCTCGACGAGGCACTCGACGAGTCGCCCGACGGCTGGGTCAACCGCCCCACCGCGTTGATGGCGCTGGGCCGGATTCTCAGCATCCGGTACCTGCAGCTCGGCCGGCGTGGCGACCGTCGCCGCGCGGTGGAGTCGTACCGTGCCGGCTGCACCGCCGGACTCGACTCCCAGGCGGGCCCCTCCCTGATCGTGGCCACGAAATGGGCGGGGTGGGTGTTCGCGGAAGGCTCCTGGTCCGAGACCACCGAGGCGTGCGACATCGCCTTCCAGGCCATGACCGACCTTTTCGAGGCCCAGTTCGGCCGACGCCACAAGGAGCGCTGGCTGAGTGCCGCTCAGGGCATCGCGGCCCAGGCCGCCTACGCCCTGGCCATGGAGAACGCGCCCGAGGACGCGGTCGTCGCCCTGGAGCGCGGCCGGGCCCTGCAGTTGAGCGAGGTGCTCCAGCGCGACCGTGCCCAGCTCGATGATCTGGTCGCCCAGGGACACGGGGACATCGTGCGCCGGTACCGACGGGCCAACCAGGAATGGTCCGAGAGGATCCGCACCTGGGAAGCCACCGAAGGCGGGATGGGTGCCCCGGTCGCCATGGC
Organism: Streptomyces sp. NPDC057474; assembly: GCF_042802555.1. Lineage (NCBI taxonomy): Bacteria > Bacillati > Actinomycetota > Actinomycetes > Kitasatosporales > Streptomycetaceae > Streptomyces > Streptomyces sp. NPDC057474. The sequence goes on from NZ_JBHVDX010000129.1 coordinate 19,163, forward strand.
GCCCGTCCCCGGGCCGCCCACCGAGGAAGAGCTCCTCACGGCACGCCGGGAACTCGATGCGAGCATCGCGGGGATTCGCCGGGTCAGGGCCGACTTCCTGGTGCCGCCCAAGTTCGGCGACGTCGCCGCGGCAGCGCACCGGGCGCCTCTCGTCTATCTGACGGCCACCGCAGCGGGCGGTGTGGCGATCATCGTGACAACCGGCGGCGACTCCGTCAGGACTGTGTGGCTTCCGGAACTGACCGAGGAGGCCGTGGGCCTGCGGGCCAACGACCTGCGCGAAGCACACGACGGACGGCTGCGCGCTCCGGGTGTGTGGCGCGGCACGCTGGATGTCGTGACGGCATGGCTGTGGAACGCGGCGATGCGGCCCGTCCTCGACTGTCTGGGCACCGCGGTGAGCGCCGTCCTGGTACCGACCGGCCTGCTGGGCATGATGCCCCTGCACGCGGCGTGGACACCGGACGCCTCGGCACCGACCGCACGCCGCTACGCCATGGACGACTGCGTCCTGAGCTACGCACCGAACGCGCGCAGCTTGCGCACGGCCCAGGACATCGCCGACCGGGTCCCGATGGCCTCGCTGCTCACAGTCCACGACCCTATGCCGAGCGAGCACCCGCCACTCTCCTTCGCCGCCGCCGAAGTGGCAGCCGCCCGTGCCCACTTCGCCTCCTCCCACGGACTGAGCCGCAGGCAGGCGTGTGTCTCCGAGGTCACGGCCGCACTGGCCCGCCACCAGGTGCATCACTTCGCCTGCCACGGCGTCGCCAACCTCAGCGACCCCCTGCGCAGCGCCCTGATCCTGGCCGAGGACCAGCCGCTGACTCTCGCCGACCTCCTCCAACTACGGCTGACGCGCGACGGCTCGGCCGGCGTACGACTGGTGATCCTGTCCAGTTGTGAGAGCCAAGTCCCAGGGCTGGCCATCCCGGACGAGGTGGTGAGCCTTCCCACCGGCCTCCTCCAGGCCGGAGTGGCGGGGATCACCGCCACCCAGTGGGCAGTTGAGGGCCTCGCCTCCTGCCTGCTCATGACCCAGTTCCACCAGGAACTCCGCCGCACGGGCGCCACTCCCGCCACGGCTCTGCGGGCGGCCCAGCAGTGGGTACGGAACACAACCAACGCCGAGAAGGTCCAGTACCTTCGCGCAGGTATCCTCCGCGGCACCGAAGACATTGCCCTCCCGCCGGACGTCGTACGCCCGATGTGGCGGGCGCTGGTCTGCAAACCGCCGCAGGATCAGTCCTTCGCCCACATCGCCGACTGGGCTGCTTTCTCCCACGTCGGTGTGTGAGCAGGCGCTGGGGCCGCCAGGCGGCGAGAGGCGGCGTCATCCGTCGGCCGGTCCGGGCCCCGGACGATCTGCTGCCGCCCGGGGCTGCGCGAGTGTCTGAGAGAGCCAGGCGCCCAGCAACGTCATCACGTGCTTGAGCCGCGTGTAGTCGTCGAAGCCGTACGCGGACAGGCCCTTGGCCGTAGCCGCACTTCTCGAATCCGCCGTGCGGCACGTCGGCGAGCGACGGGCTGCGGTGCCGATCCCCACGCCGTGATGACGGTGTGGCAGTCGTCCCGCAGGCGTGGCCCGGCGGCGCTGTGGATGGCGTTGTCGACGCAGGGGTGCAGGGGCTGGAAGCAGCCGAGCAGGGCGCTGTCGGCGGCGTTGACGATGGCGTCCGCCGCAAGGGTGGTGATGCCTCCCCGCCACATGGTCATGTGCTCGGCCGCTTTGGACGCGGTGTGAGGTAACTCCTCGGCGATCGTGGCCAGTTGGCGTGCGACGACCGCTGTCCGCAGGCGACGTCCCATGTCCAGGACGGCGTCCACCGCGTCGCGTGCGTCGGCGGGCAGAGGGCCCGGTGGGCGGACGGTCAGCAGGGCGCGCAGCACCCGGCGGGCCGTCGTCGCGTCGGCGTCCGCGGGGTCGCGCAGGGTGTCACCGCGCAGGCCGAGCCGCTGCACGGCCGCGCCGGTACGGAGGAGGTGGAGCGCCGCGCGTACGTGCGTGTCCAGTTGCGCGGCCGAGGCGTCGGCGGCGGGCGTGGACCGATCGACGGGATCGTCCAGGGCGATCGCCGCGCGGTAGGCGGCCAGCGGCAACGCCGAATGCCGGGCCTCATGCGCGGTCGAGCCGTCGTACGGGATGCGCGGCATCGTCACGGGAGGGTCCGGGTGGTGGTGCGGAGGACGTCGGTGAGGGAGCGGGCGGGGTGGCCGGTGAGGTCGGGGACGGCGCCGCTGACGCCGTCGAGTTCGCCGGTCGCGATGGCCGTGTAGGTGGAGACCCAGGCGTCGAGTTGCCATTGCGGGGCGTTGTAGGAGGCACGGGAGGCGTACGCCTCCTCGATCGTCTCGGGCTGGTAGCGGACGGGGCGCCCGAGCTGCTCGGAGAGGATCGCGGCCGCCTCGTCGAGCGTGAGCGACTCGGGGCCGGTCAGGTCGTAGGTCGTACCGGCGTGGGCGGCGGGGCGGGTCAGGACCGTCGCGGCGGCGTCGGCGATGTCGTCCTGGGAGACGAAGGCGGCACGCCCCTGCCCGGCGGGACCGCGGATGACGCCGTCGTCGCCGGCCAGGTCGGGGACGATCTCCGCGTAGAGGTTGTCGCGCAGAAAGGTGTGGGTGAGGCCGCTCGCCCGGATGTACTCCTCGGTGTGGAAGTGGTCCCGGGCGAGGGTGAAGGCGGCATCGGGCGCGGCGCCGAAGAATGACACGTACACCAGGTGCCCCACGCCCGCCTCCACGGCGGCTTCGACGAACGCCTTGTGCTGGGCGACCCGGTCGGCGCTCTCGGAGGCGGACACCATGAACACGGTCCGCGCACCGGCGAGGCCGCGAACGACGGCGTCGTGGTCGTCGAAGCCGCCTCGGACCGCCGTCGCGCCGGGCAGCTTCGGTGCCCGCTCGGGGCTGCGGACCAGCAGCCGCTGCGCCGCGCCCCGCTCGGCGAGGCGGCGGGCGACCCGCCCGCCGAGGCGTCCCGTGGCTCCGGTGACCACGATCGTTGCGTCGGTTGCGTCGGTTGCGTCGGTCGCTTCGGTCGGTTCCGAGGGTTCTGTCATGGTGCCATCACGTCCTGGTGGGTCGATGTACTCGCGGCACGACTGCGCGTCCTCACGCGAGCGTGCCCAGAAGCAGGTCCGCCCCGAACGTTACGGACAGGGCCCGGTCCCCGAGGTCGGCGGGGACTCCGGGTGGTCGGGATTCACCCGCAGCAGCCGCGCCCCGGAAGTGTGCCGTACGACGTTCTCCATGGGCCACCGGATCACGCCGGGGGTATTGAAACCGGCGCCGGTCGCCAGGACGAGGAGGCGGGCGGTACCGGGCGCGTCGCCGAGCCAGCGGTTCAGCCGGTCCCCGGCGGGCATATGGGCACCGTCGACGAACTCCGGGCCCACACGCACGTTCGGGAACACGTCCGCTCCGCGGTTCGGGCAGATGGGCAGGGCGGCAGGGGCGGTCACCCGGCCCGTCTCCCGGTCGTAGGCGGCGAGGACGCGGTCGAGGAAGCGTTTCGCCGCCCAGGTCTCCTGGACGCAGGGCACGGTGCACTGCAGGCGGCCGTAGTCGCCCTGGGGTGTGAAGATCCGCATGATGGTCGGAATCGACAGGCGCCACCGCCCTGACTGCTTCGAGGTTGCCCCCTCACCCGTCGAGGTGGCTCCCTCACTCGTTGTGGAGCACCTCCGCGATCGTCAGCCGTGCCGCGCGGCGTGCCGGGATGTACGCGCCCAGGACAGCGATGAAGAGGCCCGCGAGGGCGAGCCCGGCCAGCGCCGGGGCGCTCCAGACGTCCGTCATGTACGACGGCAGGGTGATGTCCACCGCGTCCGCCATGCGCGGGACGACCAGTTGGTGGCCCGCCATGCCGAGCGGGATGCCGAGGAGCGAGCCGAAGGCGCCGAGCAGTGCCATCGAGGTCACCGTCATCACCGTGACCTGGCGTGGTGTCATGCCGATGGACTTGAGCATGCCCAGGTCGCGGCGGCGGTCGCGGGTGTTGAGGACGGCGGTGTTGAAGACGCCGAGGGACGCGACGGCGGCGAGGAGGAGGGTGAGTGCGGTGGCGGAGCCGATGATCGTCTGGGTGACGGAGTTGGAGCCGGTCGGCGACGGGCTGAGCCCCGGATCGGCGGCTTCGGCGGCCCGGGCGTAGGCGTTCGGGTCGGCGCCGTCGCGGAGCTTGACGTGATAGGCGATGGGATTCTCCCGCGGAGCCACGGACCGCAGAGTCGTCCAGTCGGCGACGACGACACGGGCGTTGCTCTCCATGAACTCCCCGACGACGACCACGTTCGCGCCGCGATCGCCCTTCTCCACACGGAGGCGGTCGCCGACGCTCAGCCCGGTCCGGCGCAGGAACGCCGATCCGGCCACGACCTCACCGGTGCCCCGGATCCACCGGCCCTCGGTGAGCAGGCTGTCCATCTGGGGCCGGTCGCCTCGGCGGGCTTCGAGCCACAGCTTCTCCGTGAAACCCACCAGGCGGGCTTCGGAGTTGGCCCTGGCGGTGACCTCGCGCGCGTCGGGCAGCGAGCGCAGCAGGGAGTGCAGTGCGAGGTCGTCGTGCTCCGGCTTCTTCTCCTTGCCGTTCTGGAACTTCCCCACGTAGACCGTGACTTGGTAGGCGTCGCGGCCCGCGTTGCCGAACCGGTCCATCGTCGTGGCCAGGCCGGTCGCGAACGTCACGGTGGTCACGCCGAGGACCACGGCGGCGAGTGTGAGGGCACTGCGGCCCGGCCGGGCGAACGGCAGGCCCAGCCCCAGGCTCACCGAGCGCGGCAGCCGGCTGCCCGCCAGCCGGCGCTGGACACCGAGTGCCCGCCCGGAGCGCGGCGCGCTGCCCGCGCTGATCGCCCGCGCGGCGGACAGCCGGTGGGCGCGCACCGAGGGCGCGAGCGCGGCGAGGAGGCACACGGTAGGCATGCCGGCCAGCGCGAGCACATTCACCCAGGGCGCGAGCGAAACACTGTCGTGGAAGACTCCCGCGTCCGGCCCCGTGAACGCGAATTCGAGCAGGGGCCGTGCCGCCAGATTGCCCGCGAGGGTCCCGAGCACACAGCCGAGCACCGCGGGAACGGAGATCATCACGAGGTAGACGGCCACCACCTGCCCCGGCGTGAACCCCAGCGCCTTGAGGATGCCGATGTGCCGGAACCCGGAGATCACCGCGCCGCTGACCACATTGGCGACGATCAGCACGGCCACCACGATGCCGAGGATGCCGAAGGTCAGCAGATAGGGTGCGTACGCCCGCGCCGAACTGCCTATCTGATCCTTCAGGGTGAGGTACGACCGCGAACCGGCCAGCGCGCCTGTCGGCAACTCATCGGTCACCGAGGCCAGTTGCGTGTGCAGCCGGTTCTCCGACGAGGCGTCCGTGAAGCGGAACAGCATCTGGGTGGCCGTGGGATTCAGGGTCTCGATCTGCGCGGGGGCGACCCAGGCGTCGGCGGTGCGACTCAGGCCGAAGGCGAAGCCGACGACGGTGAGGGCCGGGCCCGAGGGCACCTGGAGCGTCTTGCCCAGGTCGTCCGCCGTCCAGTCCGACTGCCGGTTGAGGACGACCTCGCCGGGCCCGGTGGCCCAGCGGCCCGCCCACAGGTCCAACCGGTCCACCGGACCTCCGGGTTCGGCGCGGCCCACGACGGTGAGTTCGTTGCCGAGCCCGTAGTTCATGGCTTCCCTCGGCAGCTCTACCGAGGCCTGGGCGAAGGGCCCGGCGGTCGCCGCCACGCCGGACTGCCGGGCTGCCCGGGCCAGTTGGCCGTCCGAGACCTTCGCGGGATCGAACGCGGCGATGACATGCGGCCCGCGCTGCTTGGCGAAGGCCTTGTCGAACGGGGACGAGGCCGCGTCGACCAGGCCGAGCGCCACCACGATCGCCGCCGTCGAGGTCAGCGTGACCAGGCCGATCACCAGCGTCTGGAGCCTGCGCCGCCGTACCGCCGCACGCGCGGCCCGCCACACGGCCCTCATGCGGACGGCTCCAGGGTGTGTTCGCCGGTCACCCGGCCGTCGGTGAACTCGACGAGGCGGCTGGCGCAGCGCCGGGCCAGGTGCTCGTCGTGGGTCACCAGGACCAGGGTCTGGCCGATCTGGTTGAGGTCGAGCAGCAGGTCCATCACCTGCTCTCCGGACCGGCTGTCCAGCGCGCCGGTCGGTTCGTCGGCCAGCAGTAGGGCCGGCCGGTTCATCAACGCCCGTGCCACGGCGACGCGTTGCCGCTCACCGCCGCTGAGCACCGCCGGGTAGGTGTTGCGCCGGTCGGCGATGCCGAGCTCGTCGAACAGCTCCAGCGCGCGGCGGCGGGCCTGCCGGGCGGGGCTGCCGGTCAACTGGGCGGCCAGCGCCACGTTGTCGAGCGCCGACAGGTCGTCGATGAGGTTGAAGAACTGGAAGACCATGCCGATGCGGCGTCGCCGGTACAGGGCGAGCCCCTTCTCGCTCAGTTCCCCGACGCTCTCGCCGTGCACGACCACCGTGCCGCCCGTCGGACGGTCCAGACCGGCGATCATGTTCAGCAGCGTGGACTTGCCGCACCCGGAGGGGCCCATCACCGCGACCGCCTCCCCGGCGCGGATCTCCAGGGACACCCCGTCCAACGCCGTCGTCTCGCCGTACTCCTTGCGCACACCGTCGAGCCGTACGACGGCTTCTCCTCTGTTGTCCTCAGTGACCATGCACCGGACGCTAGGCGAGAAGCGCGGCCGGGACATCCCTCCCCGGATGGCACCGAGTTCCGTGCCTCATCCCGGAGATGCAGGGGCCCGCATCCCGGGGCTGATGCGGGCCGGCGGGCCGTTCTGAGAAGGTGAACCCCATGTGGGAGTGGGGGTCGGACGGACCGGCGGCGGCGTTGGGGGTGGCGTGCGCGGCCGCGGCATGGCTGGCGGCGGCGCTGGTGCGCACGCGGCGCCGCTGGCAGAAGACCGTGGGGGAGCGCGGCTGGTTGCTCGAACGGGAACGGGAGAGCGCCGCGCGTGCCGCGATCGCGGCCGAACGCGACCGTATCGCCCGGGAGTTGCACGACATCGTCAGCCACAACGTCAGCCTCATGGTGGTCCAGGCGGGGGCCGCCCGCGAGGTGCTGGGCACCATGCCGGACGAGGCCGCCGCGGCTCTGCTGGCCGTCGAGGACGCGGGGCGCGGCGCGATGACCGACCTACGGCATCTGCTGGGCCTGCTGGCGCCCTCACAGAACGGTGAGGACACGGAGGACACGGGGGAGGGCATGGACGGGGACGGGGATGGGGACGGGGTGGTCGAGTCCGGCGCGGGCCGACGCGGCGGCGATTGGGCGGAGTTGGCACCACAGCCCGGACTCGACCGGCTGGGCCCGCTCGTCGACCGGATCTCGTTCGCCGGTCTGCCCGTGGAAGTACGGATCTCCGGTGAGCCGCGCCCGTTGCCGCAGGGCATCGACGTGACGGCGTACCGGATCGTCCAGGAGGCGCTCACCAACGCGCTCAGACACGGCGACGGTGGCAAGGCCGAGGTCACCGTGCGGTACGCCGCCCACGCACTGCGCGTGGAGGTGCTGAACACCGGCCCCAGCGTGCTGACCGGCGGCAACTCCTCCCAGCCGCACCCCACACGGCTCGCCCCGCGCCACCGGGAGGGCACCGGGCGCGGACTGCTGGGCCTGCGCGAGCGGGTCGCGGTGTACGGCGGGGACCTGGACGCCCGGCGCCGCCTCGGAGGCGGTTACCGGGTCCGGGCACGCATCCCCCTGGACCGGCTGTGACGGCGGCCGGGGGCGGACCGGCGGCCGGAAATGGGCCGATGGCCGGAGGTGGGCCGGTGACTGGAAGCGGACCGATGACCCAAGGCGGGCCGATCGCCGGGGGCGGACCGGCGGCCGGAAATGGGCCGATGGCCGGAGGCGGGCCGGTGACCGGAAGCGGACCGATGACCCAAGGCGGGCCGACCGCCGGGAGCGGACCGGAAGCGGCCGGGGCCGAAGCGGCACCCCGTGTGCTCGTCGTCGACGACCAGACGCTGATCCGGACCGGGTTCCGGCTGATCCTCACCGCCCGGGGCATCGAGGTGGTGGGCGAGGCGGCCGACGGCGTGGAAGCGGTCGCGATGGCCCGCGAACTGGAACCGGACGTCGTGCTGATGGACATCCGCATGCCGAACATGGACGGCCTGGAGGCCACCCGCCGCATCCTGGACCGGGACCCGGACTGCCGGGTGCTCATACTCACCACCTTCGACCTCGACCGCTACGTCTACGCGGCCCTCGCGATCGGCGCCAGCGGCTTCCTCCTGAAGGACGTCACCCCGCAGCACCTGGCGGCCGCCGTACGGCTGGTCGACACCGGCGACGCCCTGCTGGCCCCCACCATCACCCGGCGGCTGGTGGAACGCTTCGCCACGGAAGCCGCCCACCCACCCGCCGCGCACGCCGACCTTCACACCCTCACACCCCGCGAACTGGAGGTCCTGACCCTCCTCGGCCGAGGCCTCTCCAACGCGGAACTCGCCGCCGAGCTCACCCTGAGCGAAGCCACCGTGAAGTCCCACGTGGCCCGCATCTTCGCCAAACTCAACCTGCGCGACCGCGCCCAGGCCGTCGTGATCGCGTACGAGAAGGGGCTGGTCAGAGCCAGAGACTCCTGAAACAGCGGGGGAGCGCCGTGCGGGGCAGGATGACCGCCCCGCACGACCGTGTCGGTCAGGACTCCTCGGACGCGGTCAGATCTCGTTGAATCCCTTCGAGTCGGTCCCGTCCCGGGGGGAGCCGGCGAGGGAGCGGCCCGGCCACGCCCAGGTCGCGGCGCATGGCTTCAGCCGCACGCTTCTGGCGTCCTCCACGGGCGCGCGGCGCCCGTGGAG
>NZ_JBHVDX010000130.1:0-27876 GCF_042802555.1 Streptomyces sp. NPDC057474
CGCGTGTGTAGTGCCGCTCGGACGGGGCAGGCGCCCCGGTGTCCGTGCCCGATCCACGCCTGCTTCATGCCTGCTCCACGCCTGCTCCACGGCCGGGCGGCGCACGGGTGTGACTCCTGTTCACGCCTGAGTACGCCGGGTGGTCCCGGTTGTCCGGCGGGCGCTTCCCGAGGTTCGCACGCCCGACTCGGTGGGCGCGTGGGGAGCACGTCGGCTGACGGGGCGTACGCCTGGTTGAACAGTTGAGCTGGCCTGCCCTCGGGGGGATGGAAAGCACGTCAAGTTGGGTAAAAACGCTGTGGTGGTGCCACAGTTCATGATTCCCTATAAATCGCCAACGCAGCCCCCGGACGTCCCTCCCGGCAGGCCTGACACGGCTGACCGGACCGACTGGGACGTCGTCCTCATCCGACCTGGCTGACCGGGCCACATCTCCCGGTGCCGACCGGGGTGCGCCGGACCCACTCCTCTTCTCTTTGCGTCGCTGCGGAGCCGACCCATGCTCACGACCCTGAACACCGCCTACACCGACACGCGCGCGGCAGACCTCGCCTGGGCCCTGGGGCGCGAACCGCTGCCCGCGCTCGCCACGCTCGACCTCGAACTCGCCGGCGCAAAACTGCAGTTGCGGCTGCTCGGCGCGTCCCACCAGGTACTCCTGGAGGAGGAACAGGGCAGCCACTGTTCGGAGACGGTCGCGTGCATCCCGGGGTCCAGTACGCCCCTCCCGCTCGGCGTGGCCAAACGCGTGGGCGACTGGGAGTACGAATTCGCCGCCCGTGTCGAGGTCCTGTCCCCGGGTTCCTTCGCCGGCCGGGCCCAGGAACTGCTGGCCCTCGTCTCCGACCACCCCCACGGCCTGGCAGGCGTCTTCCCGGGCAGCCCGCACGCCTTCACGGCCATGCTCGCGCAGCGACACGAGGGCCAAGTGCACTGGCGTACGTGGCACGCGTATCCACAGGACGGCCAACTGGTCGCGACGAGAACGAGGGTGGGGGTCAGGGTGTCGGTGACTCTGTGAGTGAGGGGTGGGCCGGGCCGGGCGAGGGGTGGGGTGGGGTGGGGTGGGCTGGCTGTGGTGGGTGGTCGGGTGCGGGTCCGGTGGGGGCGGGTCGCGCAGTTCCCCGCGCCCCTGAAAGACCAGGCCCTGCGGGCCTGAAGACGACGGCCGGGCGGGCCTGAAGACGACGACGGGGCGGGCCTGAAGACGACGGCGGGGCGGGCCTGAGGACGACGACGGGGCGGGCCTGAAGACGACGACGGGGCGGGCCGAAAAGCACGGGGCGCAGCCCCTGCTTTTCAGGGGCGCGGGGAACTGCGCGAGCAACCACGACGCACCCGCACCCGCCAACACACCCGAACCCCCGAGCTATTAGGCCCCCGGCGAAGCGTCGCAGACCACCCGTGTGGGTGACCCGGCGGAGCGTGACCGTGACGGTAGCGTGCGAGGAGTGATCGAGCCGCACGCCCCCGCACCCCCCGGCGCCCCTCCCCCCTGGCGCGGCCACGGCCGCGCGGGTGCCCAGGCGTGGCTACCGGTCCGCCCGGGAATCGGCCGCTTCCTCGTCCTCGCCGGCGTCTTCGTCTGCGCCGCCTGCGGACTCGTGTACGAACTGGAACTCGTCGCCCTCGCCTCGTACTTGATCGGCGACTCCGTCACCCAGGCCTCCGTGGTTCTCTCGGTCATGGTCTTCGCCATGGGCATCGGCTCCCTCGCCGCCAAACGCCTCCGCCCCCGCGCGGCCCTCGGCTTCGGCGCCATCGAGGCCGCCCTCGCCCTCGTCGGCGGCTGCAGCGCCCTCGCGCTGTACGCGGCGTTCGCCTGGACCGGCGACTGGGGCGGCATGTGGGCGAGCGGCTCGCGCTACCTCCTCGTCGCCTTCTCCCTGGCCATCGGCCTGCTGATCGGCGCCGAGGTCCCGCTGCTCATGGAGCTGATCCAGCGCATCCGCCGCCAGGACGCGGGCGGAGCGGTCGCCGACCTGTTCGCCGCCGACTACGTGGGCGCGCTGGTCGGCGGCCTCGCTTTCCCCTTCCTCCTCCTGCCCTGGCTCGGCCAGTTGACCGGAGCCCTGCTCACCGGCACGGTCAACGCCCTCGTCGGCGGCGCCCTCGTCCTGGGCCTGTTCCGCCACGACCTGAGCCGCCGCGCCCGCTGGCTGCTGCTGGTCACCAACCTCGCCGTCCTCGGTCTCCTCGCCACTGCCGCCGTACACGTCGACGACTTCGAACGCGCGGTCAGGCGCGCGGTGTACGGCAAGGACGTACGGGTCGCGCTGCAGACCGGCGTCCAGGAGGTCGTCCTCACCGGCGGCAGGGACGGCCGTCCGCTCTCCCTCTTCCTCGACGGCCGCCTGCGCATCAGCGACCGCGACGAACACCGCTACCACCGGGCCCTCGTCCACCCCGCCATGAACGCCGGCCCGCACGCCCGCGTCCTCGTCCTCGGCGGCGGTGACGGTCTCGCCGCCCGCGAAGTGCTCCGCCACGAGGACGTACGCCAGGTCGACATCGTCGAACTCGACCCGGGCGTGGTGCGTCTGGCCCGCACGGACCCCGCCCTCTCCGCCCTCAACGGCCACGCCTACGACGACGACCGCGTCCGCGTCTTCACGGAGGACTCCTTCGCCTGGCTGCGCGGCGCCCGCCCGACGGAGACGTACGACGTCGTGATCTCGGACCTTCCCGACCCCGGCATCACGGCGAGTACCAAGCTCTACTCGCAGGAGTTCTACGGTCTGGCCCGCGAGGTCCTCGCCCTCGACGGCCGCATGGTGGTGCACGCGGGCCCGGTGTCGTCCCGGCGGCACGTCTTCTGGACGGTCGACGCCACCGTCCGCGCCACCGGCCTGCGCACCACGCCCTACCGTGTCACCGCCGCCGACCCGGGCTTCGTCCTGGCGACCCGGCCCGACTCCGGCCGACGCCCGCCGCCGGACCTCGGTACCGGGGCCGCGCGCCTCGACGCAGCCGACCGCGTGCAGGGCCTGCCGCCGTCGACGCTGGTGCACCCGAGGTACGCCGACTGAGCTGCAAGGGTCGAGTGGGTCGAGTGGGTCGCGCGGGGCTGCGTGGGGCGGAATACGAGCAATAACGCGTATGTACGGGTGCGGTGCGGTGCCACCTGGGTAGGCTCGGTTTCCATGGAGCATGAGGTGTTCGTTCCGGTTCCCGTCGGCCGCCTTCGGGAGGCGTTGTCCGACCCCGAGCGGGTGGCCCGAGCGGTCCCCGGGCTCCAGCAGGACGCGGGCACCCCACCGGTCGCCGGCCGCCTGAAGGTACGGGTCGCCGGCCACACCATCACCTACCGAGGCACTCTCCGGGTCACCGCCCAGGACGACGGCTCCTACGCCGTGCAGGGCGACGCCATAGAGGCCCGAGGCACCGGCAAGGTGAAACTCACCCTCACCCTCCGCCTCACCCCGGCCACCATGAGCACTGAGGGCACTGAGGGCACCACCCTCACCTACACCGGCACAGCCACCGCCGACGGCCGCATCACCGAACTCCCGGCCGACTCGGTGTCCTCGGCGGTGACGCGGCTGCTGGGGAAGTTCGCGGAGGGCCTGGGAGCGGCGGCCGAGACCGAGCCGGAGACTGCCGAATCCGAGACTGCCGATTCCGAGACCGTCGAGGCCGAAGCCGCAGGGGCCGCCGAAGCCGCAGAGGCCTCCGACACCGGCGAAGCCTCAGGAACCGCTGAAGCCTCAGGAACCGCTGAAGTCACTGACGGGAAAGGCGAGGAGGACAAGCCCCCGGCCTCCGTCGAGCATGAGCCGCCCGCCCCCGTGGAAGAGGAGCCGCCCGCCTCCGGCTTCGAGGCCGACGTTCCGCCGTCGGCGCTGGAGCCCTTCGCCGAGGGGGACTTCGTCGCCGGCGGTGAGCCGCCGGCGGAGGCCGCGCACGCACGCCGGACGATGATCGGCCGCAGCGCGGAGGAGGTGGATCACGCCCCGCCGCGCGGCCGGTACGCCCCGGTCCCCGCCCCCGAGACCGTCTCCGCGAGCGCCACCCTCCGCTGGGCGGCCCCCGCGGCGGCCCTCGCCGTCGCCTCCGCCATCATCGTGAGCCGCGCCCTGCGCAGACGCCGCTGAGGGCACCGTCCCGTGGGCGCTGACCGCCGTGCGGACCGTGTGCGTCATCGAGTTCGACGAAGCCGCAGCGCGGAGGAGATCGCTCGCCGCCGTGCGGCCGGCACGCCCCCGGCCGTTCTCTGCCGGGCGGCCCCGTCGCGTGAGGCGCGGGGCGGCAACTCCCCGCGGACGTGGCCCAGTAGGGTCGAGGGGTGAGTAGCGAAGAGATCACGTTGACCGCGGGTGACGCGGAGGTGGTGCTGGCGCCGGGGAACGGTGGCCGGGTGGCGGGCCTGCGGGTCGGTGGGGTCGAACTGCTGCGTCAGGGCGAGCGCTTCGGCTGCTTCCCGATGGTGCCGTGGTGCGGCCGCATCCGCGACGGCCGCTTCCTCAGCGGCGTCGCCGTACGGCAGATGCCCCTCAACGCCCCGCCCAACGCCATCCACGGCACGACCCGCGACGGAGCCTGGCGGGTCGCGAGCCACGGCGACTCGGAGGCCGTCCTCACGTACGACCTCGTCGCGCCCTGGCCCTACCCCGGCCGCGTCACCCAGGTGGCCGCCCTCACCCCGGACGCCCTCACCCTCACCATGTCCGTGGAGGCGTACGACTCCTCCTTCCCGGCCCAGATCGGCTGGCACCCCTGGTTCAACCGGAACCTGGCCGGCGGCGGCGAGGACGTACGGATCGACTTCACGCCCGCCTGGCAGGAGGAGCGCGGCGCGGACCACCTCCCCACCGGCAGGCGCCTCGACCCCGAGCCCGGCCCCTGGGACGACTGCTTCGGCATGCCCGACGGCGTCGACGTCACCCTCACCTGGCCGGAGCGGCTGGAGCTGAAGGTCGCCTCCCGCGAGGAATGGGTCGTGATCTACGACGAGCAGGCGGAGGCCGTGTGCGTCGAACCGCAGACAGGCCCGCCCAACGGCCTCAACACCCACCCGCGCCTCGTCACTCCCATCGAGCCCCTCGAAGCCACGACCACGTGGACCTGGCGGCGCCTGTGAGCGGACAGCCTGTGAGCGGACGGCCTGTAAGCGGACGGCCTGTAAGCGGACGGCCTGTGAGCGGACGGCCTGTAAGCGGACGGCCTGTAAGCGGACATAAGGGCCCCCTTAAGCTGGCTGCCATGACTGACGTGGACGTACGTGGATCTTTGCTGCAGCAGATCAAGGACAAGGCCGTGGTGCACGGCAAGGTGACCCTGTCGTCGGGTCTGGAGGCGGACTACTACGTCGACCTGCGCCGTGTCACCCTCGACGGCGAGGCCGCCCCGCTGGTCGGGCAGGTGCTGCTCGACCTGACCGCCGACCTCGACTTCGACGCGGTCGGCGGTCTCACGATGGGCGCCGACCCCGTGGCCGGCGCGATGCTGCACGCGGCCGCCGCGCGGGGCCGCAGGCTGGACGCGTTCGTCGTCCGCAAGGCGGCCAAGGCGCACGGGCTGCAGCGGCGGGTGGAGGGGCCGGAGATCCGCGGCCGCCGCGTACTCGTCGTCGAGGACACCTCCACCACCGGCGGCTCCCCGCTGACCGCCGTCGAGGCCGTGCGCGAGGCCGGTGCCGAGGTCGTCGGCGTCGCCACCATCGTCGACCGGGCGACCGGCGCCGCCGAGAAGATCGAGCAGGGCGCCGGAGTCCCGTATCTCTTCGCGTTCTCGAAGGACGAGCTGGGCCTCGACTGATGTCCACCGGACTTGATGTCCACCGGACTTGATGTCCACCGGACTTGATGTTCATCGGACTGTAAGAACACCTGAGAACACCAAGGTCAGGGGTTACCGAACAGTTCCGGACACCCTGGCCGGAGCATTCGGTCACGTCTGGAAAGATGGGGCCGACGATGACGTCGCAACCCTAGGTCAGGGCTCGTAAGCACAACGCCACCCGCATATACAAGGAGCGGACCATGCCCATCGCAACCCCCGAGGTCTACAACGAGATGCTCGACCGGGCGAAGGCAGGCAAGTTCGCCTACCCGGCCATCAATGTGACCTCGACCCAGACGCTGCACGCCGCCCTGCGGGGCTTCGCGGAGGCGGAGAGCGACGGCATCGTCCAGATCTCGACCGGCGGCGCCGAGTTCCTGGGCGGTCAGTACAGCAAGGACATGGTGACGGGTTCCGTCGCCCTGGCGGAGTTCGCGCACATCGTGGCCGAGAAGTACCCCGTCACGGTCGCCCTGCACACGGACCACTGCCCGAAGGACAAGCTGGACGGCTACGTACGTCCGCTGATCGCGGTGTCGGAGGAGCGGGTCGCGCGCGGCGAGAACCCCCTCTTCCAGTCCCACATGTGGGACGGCTCGGCCGAGACCCTCGCCGACAACCTCTCCATCGCCCAGGAGCTCCTCGTCCGCGCCGCCGCCGCGAAGATCATCCTCGAGGTCGAGATCACCCCGACCGGTGGTGAGGAGGACGGCGTCTCCCACGAGATCAACGACTCCCTCTACACGACGGTCGACGACGCGATCCGTACGGCCGAGGCGCTCGGCCTGGGCGAGAAGGGGCGCTACCTGCTGGCCGCGTCCTTCGGCAACGTCCACGGCGTCTACAAGCCGGGCAACGTCGTCCTGCGCCCCGACCTCCTCAAGGAGCTGAACGAGGGCGTCGCCGCCCGCTTCGGCAAGGAGTCCCCCTTCGACTTCGTCTTCCACGGCGGCTCCGGCTCCACCGAGGAGGAGATCCGCACCGCCCTGGAGAACGGCGTCGTCAAGATGAACATCGACACCGACACCCAGTACGCCTTCACGCGTCCGGTCGCCGCACACATGTTCCAGAACTACGACGGCGTCCTGAAGATCGACGGCGAGGTCGGCAACAAGAAGACCTACGACCCCCGCACCTGGGGCAAGCTCGCGGAGGCCTCCATGGCCGCCCGCGTCGTCGAGGCCTGCGGCAACCTGCGCTCCGCGGGCACGAAGATCAAGTAAGCGATACGGGACGGCTCCGCCGCCCGGTACGGGGCGGCCCGGCCGCACCACCGCGGCTGCCCGCAGCTGTCATCACTCAGCTGCGGGCAGCCGTGCTGTGGGGCCGTCGTGTCGCTGGGCGTCGTCTCAGCCTGCCTGGCTGCGGGCAGTCGTGCCCGCCAGGGGCGATGGGGGCACCTCTCGCTCGAGCGAAGCCGAGAGTGGGGGAGAGCGGGCGCAGCGGCGTCCCGTCAGCGCCGGGTTGCGCGACCCCGCCCGGCCCGCATGCCCTCCGCCCGGCCGCACAGTTCCGGGCACGTTCCACACCTGGCCCAAACGCCTCTAGCACGGGATGATTCCGACCATGGCCGACGTACGCCTGGCTTCTGCCCAGGGCAAGTGGATCCTGCTGACCACGGTGCTCGGCTCCAGCATGGCCATGCTGGACTCGACGGTCGTCAACGTCGCCCTCCCGCGCATCGGCCTGGACCTGGACGCCGACCTCGCGGCCCTCCAGTGGACCGTCAACGCGTACATGCTCACCCTCGCCGGCCTGATCCTCCTCGGCGGCGCGTTGGGCGACCGTTTCGGCCGCCGCAAGGTGTTCGTCGTGGGCGTGGTGTGGTTCGCCGTGGCCTCACTCCTCTGCGGCATCGCCCCGAGCGGCGGCGTACTGATCGCCGCCCGGGCCCTCCAGGGCGTGGGCGGCGCGCTCCTCACCCCCGGCTCCCTCGCCCTCATCCAGGCGTCCTTCCACCCGGACGACCGCGCGAAGGCGGTGGGCCTGTGGTCCGGCTTCGGCGGCATAGGCGCGGCCGTCGGTCCGTTCCTGGGCGGCTGGCTGGTCGACGGCCCCGGCTGGCGCTGGGTCTTCTTCCTGAACGTCCCCCTCGCTCTCCTCTGCGTCCCGATCGCCGCCCGCCACGTACCGGAATCCGCGGACGGCCGCAGCCACGACCGAGGCTTCGACATTCTCGGCGCCACGCTCGGAGCCGCGTCCCTCGCGTTCATCACGTACGCGCTGATCGAGGCCAGAGCGGGCACGGTCGCGGTAGCGGCCACCGCACTCGCCGGCGTGGCGACGGCCGTGGCGTTCATCTACGTCGAACGCCACCGCCCCGACCCCATGATGCCGTCGGAGATCTTCGCGTCCCGCCAGTTCACGGCGGTCAACATCGTCACCCTGTTCGTGTACGCGGCCTTCGGCGGCTTCTTCTTCCTCGCCGCCCTCCAGCTCCAGGTGGTCTCCGGCTACTCGGCCCTCGGCGCCGGCGCGGCCCTCCTCCCCATCACCGTCCTGATGCTGCTCCTGTCGGCCCGCGCGGGCGCCCTCGGCGAACGCATCGGCCCCCGCATCCCCCTCACCGTCGGCCCCCTGCTGTGCACGGCGGGCGTCCTGCTGATGCTCCGCGTGGGCCCCGACGCCGCGTACGCCACCGACGTCCTCCCCGCCCTCCTGGTCATGGGCCTGGGCATGGTCACCCTCGTGGCCCCCCTGACCGCCACCGTCCTCGCCTCGGTCACCACCGACCACGCCGGCCTCGCCAGCGGCATCAACAACGCCGCCGCCCGAGCGGCGGGCCTCCTGGCGGTAGCCGCACTCCCTCTGATCGCCGGCATGGGCCCAGAGGCCTACCGCTCACCCACCCAGTTCGACAGCGCCTTCGACACCGCCATGCTCGCCTGCGCGATCGCCCTCCTCGTCGCCTCGGCCCTGGCCTACGCCACGGTCCGTCGCCCCGCCCCCGACTGCCACCACCCCGAATGCCACACCCATGGCTGCGTAACGGCTCCGCCGCTGGAGGGCACGCAGACGGGAGAGACGGCGGAGAAGTAGCGGGCGAAGCCCCCGCAAGGGGCGTGGGGAACCGCGCGAGCCGCCAGGTACGACCCGCACCCGCCCGCGAGAAAAACCCCGGGCAGACACCTGGCGCCGAAACCCCACCCCCACCCGGCGAACCCGACCCCCCACATGAGCCAGACTGGAACCCATGACGATTCACGAGAACCTCCTCGGGGGCCCGCCCCCGACGCACCTCCCCGACGACCCGGAGCCCCGCGAACTCCTCGCGAACGGCACGGCCCCGGCCGACGTCGCCGCCAAGTACCCCACCTCCTCCCTCGCCTGGGCCCAGCTCGCCGACGAGGCGTACGAGCGGGGCAGTGTCGTGGAGTCGTACGCCTACGCCCGTACGGGTTACCACCGCGGTCTGGACGCCCTGCGCCGCAGCGGCTGGAAGGGCCACGGCCCCGTCCCCTGGGAGCACGAGCCGAATCGTGGCTTCCTGCGCGCCCTGCACGCCCTGGCCCGCGCCGCGGGAGACATCGGTGAGCAGGAGGAGCACGAGCGCTGCTCCCAGTTCCTGAAGGACTCCTCCCCGACGGCGGCGCAGACGCTGAGCTGACCGAGGGGACGGTTCGTGCAGGTCCGCCTGGTGTGACCAGGCGGACCTTGCGGTACCGGAGGGTATGACCGAACATGCGGGTGGGGACCGGGGCCCCCGTGTCGGAATTCGGCAGGGGCGGACCGCTACCCGGAGTACACAGCAGGAGACAGCGATGTCGCATCCGGCTCAGCCCCACGAGGCTTCGGAGCCCGAGACCCCGCATCTCGACTTCCAGGGCACCACCCCGTACGAGGACTACGTCCAGGCGGACGTCCTCACCCACCTCCAGCACCCCCTCTCCGACGACCCCGGCGAGATGGTCTTCCTGGTGACCACCCAGGTCATGGAGCTGTGGTTCACCGTCATCGTGCACGAGTGGGAGACCGCGACCGCCGCGGTCCGGGGCGACGACGTGGCGACGGCGAAGGACGCGCTGAAGCGTTCCGTACGCGAACTGGAGGCCCTGAACGCCTCCTGGAAGCCCCTCGGCCAGCTCACCCCCGGCCAGTTCAACTCCTACCGCGCCGCCCTCGGCGAGGGCTCCGGCTTCCAGTCGGCGATGTACCGCCGGATGGAGTTCCTGCTCGGCGAGAAGTCCGCCTCCATGCTCGTCCCGCACCGGGGTGCCCCGCGCGTCCACGCCGAGCTGGAGAAGGCGCTGCATGAGCCGAGCCTCTACGACGAGGTCCTGCGGCTCCTGGCCCGCCGCGGCCACGCTATCCCCGACTCCGTCGTACGCCGTGACGTCTCCCAGCGCTACGAGCCCTCCCCCGAGGTCGAGGAGGTGTGGACCGAGCTGTACTCCGGCGACCCGGACCACGAACTCGCCCGCCTCGGCGAGGCGCTGACCGACGTTGCCGAACTCGTCTGGCGCTGGCGCAACGACCACCTCGTCGCCACCCGCCGCTCGATGGGTTCCAAGGCCGGCACGGGCGGTTCCGCCGGCGTGGCCTGGCTGGAGAAGCGCGCCCGGAAGAACGTCTTCCCCGAGCTGTGGACGGCGCGCTCCCATGTCTGAACTCACCGAAATCACCGAATGCAGCACTGAACTGGCCGCCCAAGCAGTGGAGTTGGACGCGGCCGACGAACTGTCCGGCCTGCGCACCCGCTTCGTCCTCGACGACGCCGTGTACCTCGACGGCAACTCGCTCGGCGCGCTCCCGGTGTCGGTCCCCGGACGGCTCACGGATGTCGTGTACCGCGAGTGGGGCGAGCTGCGCATCCGTTCCTGGGACGAGAGCGGCTGGTGGACCGCGCCCGAGCGGATCGGCGACCGCATCGCTCCGCTGGTGGGCGCGGCGCCCGGCCAGATCGTGGTCGGCGACTCCACGAGTGTCAACGTCTTCAAGGCGGTCGTGGCGGCGGTACGCATGGCGGACGAGGCCGGTGACGGCCGCCGCGACGAGATCCTGGTCGACGCGACGACGTTCCCCACGGACGGCTACATAGCCGAGTCCGCGGCCCGTATGACCGGCCGCACACTGCGCCCGGTGACCCCGGCGGAGGTCCCGGCCGCCCTGAGCGACCGTACGGCCGCCGTCCTCCTCAACCACGTCGACTACCGCACCGGCCGCCTCCACGACCTGCCCGGCCTGACGGCGGCGGTCCACCAGGCCGGCGCCTACGTCGTCTGGGACCTCTGCCACAGCGCGGGTGCCCTCCCCGTAGGCCTCGACGAACACGGGGTCGACCTGGCGGTCGGCTGCACCTACAAGTACCTCAACGGCGGCCCCGGCTCCCCGGCCTACCTCTACGTCCGCCACGACCTCCAGCCCCGCTTCGACTCCCCCCTCCCCGGCTGGACCTCCCACGCCCACCCCTTCGCCATGCACCCGACCTACGAGCCCGCGACGGGCGCGCCGCGGGGCCGCGTCGGCACACCTGACATCCTGTCAATGCTCGCTCTGGAGGCGGCACTTGACGTGTGGTACGGGGGAAGGGGAGGGCGCGTCGCCGAAGAGACTGGGACTGGGACTGGGACTGCGGCTGGGGTTGGGGCGGGGACCGGGGCCGGGGTGACGATCGAGTCGGTCCGCGCCAAGTCCCTCGCCCTGACGGACTTCTTCCTGCGCTGCGTAGCGGCATACGTTCCCGAAGGCCGAGTCGAGTCCCTCACCCCGACCGCCCACGCGGAACGCGGCAGCCAGGTCGCCCTCCGCTGCGACGACGCCGACGACGTCATGAAACGCCTCATCCACCAGGGCGTCATCGGCGACTTCCGCCACCCCGATGTCCTCCGCTTCGGCTTCACCCCCCTCTATGTCAGCTTCGCGGACGTAGAGCGCGCGGCCCGGGTGCTGGGCGAGACGTTGGAGTCGATGAGGTAACGGCGCGGGGAGATGCCGGGGGCGCTGGGGTAGCGGTGCCGGGGGAGATGTTGGGAGCGCTGGGGTAGCAGCGCGGTCGCGCTGCTGGGGCGGCGCCCACGCTTGTCGTTGCTGCGGGCAGTCGTGCCGCTGGGGCGGCACGGGTGGGCGCAGCGGCACCCGGCAAGCGCCGGTGAGCGAAACCCGCCCCGCCCCCGGCCGGCCCCGGCACCGGCCCC
Source organism: Streptomyces sp. NPDC057474 (assembly GCF_042802555.1). Taxonomy (NCBI): domain Bacteria; kingdom Bacillati; phylum Actinomycetota; class Actinomycetes; order Kitasatosporales; family Streptomycetaceae; genus Streptomyces; species Streptomyces sp. NPDC057474. The sequence continues at coordinate 11,916 of NZ_JBHVDX010000130.1, forward strand.
GCTTCCACCCCGCTCCACTCCCATGCCGCTCCCCGGCTACCCCATCCACGCCTCCCTGACCCAGCGTCATATCCCCGTGTCAACGCACGTCACCGGCCTGATACCGTCCCCGCCAACGGCAGGCGCCCTATTCCCAGGTACCCGCCCACCCAAACCCTTCCAAATCCGTTTCACCCGAGAGGTTGGCGCATGCCGGACGACGACGCCGCAGCCCGCGATGCCGCCGAAGAGGCATCCGCCTTCTCGCACCCACCGGTCACCCCCGACACCACGGCCGCCTACGGCGACCACCCCGACCAGGTGATCGACTTCTACGCCCCCCGCGCCCCCGACGCGGACGGGGGCGCAGGAACAGCCACAGGTACGGGTACGCGCACGCCCCCCGAGCCCGACGCAGCCGCATCCACGGCCACCGCCCCCTTGGTCGTAGTCCTGCACGGCGGCGCCTGGCGAGCCCCCTACGACCGCCACCACATCACCCCCTTCGCCGACTTCATCGCCCGCCACGGCTTCGCGGTGGCCAACGTCGAGTACAGAAGGGGAAGCTCACTCCCCACCCAGACCGGCCCCACCGGCACCCCCGGCTCGATCGCGGGCCGCTGGCCGGAGACGTTCGACGACATCGCCGCCGCCCTCGACGCCCTGCCGGACCTCGTACGCCAGGCCCTGCCCCAGGCGGACCCCCGCCGCATGGTCCTCACCGGCCACTCCGCCGGCGGCCATCTCGCCCTGTGGGCCGCGGCCCGCCACGTACTCCCGGCGGACACCCCGTGGCGCACCCCCCGCCCCGCCCCTCTCCGCGGCGTCGTCGCCCTGGCCCCCATCGCCGACTTCACCGTCGCCGAGAAGCTCGACGTCTGCGGCGGCGCGGCCACCCAACTCCTCGGCGGCCAGGACGAGTTCGCCGAGCGCCGCCCCTACGCCGACCCGGCGCTCCTCCTCCCGACCGGCATCGCCACCACCCTCGTACAGGGCCGCTCCGACATCGTCGTCCCCCAGGCCGTCGCCGAGGCGTACGCCGACGCCGCGGCCAAGGCGGGCGAGGTCGTGGGCCTGACCCTGCTGGAGGAGGTCGGCCACTTCCCCCTCATCGACCCGGCGGCGGACGCGTGCGCGGTGGTGGTGGAGGAAATCGCGCAACTGGCCTGGTGAGCGGGGCCCTGGCACGGCCCCACCCCCGCTCGCACCCTCCCGCTGATACCCGTAATACCTGAGAGCTACATATCAGGTGAGCTCCCTGGCGTGACGCCGACCACGACCCCCGATCCATAACTTCCTTCGCAGAGCGGCCTGATGGACGGGCCGCCCGAGCGGGAAGGGGCGGGTGACATGGGGGTCGCGACATGGCCGGAGGAAGACCTCCAACCACCCACGGAACCCCGCGCCTCGACGCAACCACCCCAACCGCTCCCCAGAGCGACGAGCCCCCGACACTCCAACTCTCGGCACCCCACCCCCTGGTCTCGACCCGCCTGGTCGGCCCGCCTACGCCGAACGCTGCTCGCCCTCCTGGTGGCGACGGCCGTCATCGCCCCCGTCTCCGCCGCGGCCAGGCCACAGATCCCGGCCCCACCTCCGGCCTCGTTCGCCCCGCCGACCCCGACGACACTCCAGTCGACGTACGAGGCCAACCGCGCGAACGCCGCGGAGGCGGCCCGCATGGCCGACGCCCATGGAGACCGAAGCCGAGCCGCGGCCGACCGGTGGATGGCGGCGCCCGCCCGACAACTCCTGACGTTCGACGGCCGAGGCCCGGGGCAGGCCGTGGAAGTCCTGGGCGATCTGCTGAAGGCCGACCACATAGCGGTCCTGGTCCCGGGCTCGGACACGAGCCTGGACACATACGACCGCTTCCACAAAGCCGCGCAGGCCCTGCACGACCGCACGGGCCCGGACACCGCGGTGATCGCCTGGCTCGGCTACGAAACGCCCGGAACCATCAGCACGACGGTCCTCACTCCCACCCGCGCCGAACAGGCGGCCCCCCACCTCCGCACGTTCATACGCGAACTGCGAGGCCTGGTGGGCGACTCCACCGGCATCGCCCTCCTCTGCCACTCCTACGGCTCGGTCGTCTGCGTCCACGCAGCCACCGATCTCGACGACGTCGACGACATGGCCCTGATCGGCAGCCCCGGCACAGGCGCGGACAGCGCGGCCGCTCTGCACACCTCGGCGCGCGTATGGGCGGCCCGAGGCGCGGACGACTGGATCGGCATGGTCCCGCACACCCGAGCAGACCTCTTCGGCACGACCCTCGGCTTCGGCCCCGATCCCACGTCCCCCTCCTTCGGCGCCCACGTCTTCACCGCAGGCCCCGCCGGCCACAGCGACTACTTCACTCCCAACTCCACCGCCCTGAAAAACCTCGCCCACATAGCCCAAGGCGCCCCCACGGAGGTAACCCATGCGTGACCACACCCCCACGCCAATGGCGCCCCACACTCCAGGAGCAGGAGCAGGAGCAGGAGCAGGGGCAGGAGCAGGGGCAGGGGCAGGGGCAGGGGCAGGGGCAGGGGCTGGAGTCGGAGCCTGGGGTACGGCCGAAGCACGTGCCGCAGCCGCCAACGGCGGTGCTCAGCCCCCACACCCCCCACGCCGCCTCCTCACCACCACCCGCCAAGCCGCCCACCAGATCAACACCGCCACCCCGCCCCACCGCGACCGCGCAGTGGACGCCCTCCGAGCCCTCGCCATAGTCGGCATAATCCTGGGCCACTGGCTGGTAACCGCTCTGGTCGCAGACGGCAACACCCTCCACACCACCAGCCCCCTCCAACACATGCCCCAACTGGCCCCCATCTCCTGGCTGTTCCAAACCCTCGCCGTCTTCTTCCTGGTAGGCGGCCACGTAGCCACGAAGAGCTACACCTCGACCCGAGCCCACGGCACGACGTACACCCAATGGCTCCGCACCCGCCTGGGTCGCCTGTTCATACCGGTCGCCGCCCTCCTGACCCTCTGGACGGCGGTCACGATCACCCTCCTGGCCACAGGCACCCGCATCGACACGGTCCACACCCTCCTGAAACTTGCCCTGTCCCCGCTGTGGTTCCTCCTGGTCTTCGCAGCCCTGACGGCAGCAACGCCCCTGTTGGCCCGCCTCAACCCCCTCTGGCCCCTGGCCGTGGTCCTCCACGTGGACCTCATCCGCTTCGGCCTCGGCGGCCCCCAAGCCCTCGGCTGGGTCAACCTGGCCGCAGGCTGGCTGGTCCCGTACACCCTGGGCGCGGCCTGGACCCGAGGCGAACTGGAGCGCCTCCGCGCGGGCTGGACCCTGCTGGTGTCCGGCACGGCGGCGACGGCGGCCCTGATCATCTGGGCCGGCTACCCGGCGTCGATGGTCGGCGTCCCCGGCGCGCAGGTCTCCAACCTGAACCCACCCACCCTGGCCGTCGTCACCTTCGGCCTGTCCCAGTGCGGCCTGGCCCTCCTGCTGCGCGGCCCCCTCCGCCGCACCCTGCGACGCCGACCGATGGCGTGGGCGGCGGTGGCCGTCGTCAACCTCTCGGCGATGACCGTGTTCCTCTGGCACCAGACGGCGATGATGGCGACGACCGCCACAGGCCTGACGGCAGGCCGCCTCCCCGGCCTGCACACCCTCCCCGACAACCTGACCTGGGTGGCGGCCCGGCTCGCCTGGCTCCCGGTCTTCACCCTCGCCCTCCTGCTTTGCTGGTCCGCTTTCCACGGCTACGAGAACCGCCGCCCCAGGAAGCCCCGACGACAGAAGACCTCACGACCGATACGCGCCCGAACCAGCCCCCGACCACGACCCCGAACCAGCCCCCAACAGCCGAACACGCCAACCCCATCGGTACGCCATGCCTAGGCTGATGCGAATGAGTGCGGTGGAGGAGCGGCTGACCAGAGGAGTACGGCTGCTGCGCGAGGACCTGTGGAGCGCCAAACCGCACCCGCTGCCACCCTCCGCCCGGCTGCGCCGACTCCCGCACGTCCTGGTCGTCCTGGTCGCCCTCCTCACCATGCTCGGAAACATCGACGAGATGGGCGAGAGCTACCAACTGGGCACGCAGTACGCGCTGTTGTGCTCGCTGGCACAGGCGGCAGCGGTGGCGCTCGCCCTCTGGTGGCCGGTACCGGCGTGGTGGGCCTCCATGGTCGTCACCACCGTGGTGGCCCTCGGTGTCCGAGCCCAACTGTTCACCCAGCAGACCGATGCCAACTACCGTGTGTGGCCCCCCGACGTCACGGGCGGCCCCGACGCCCCGCTACCCCACGGCACGATCGACACCGACGTTCCCTGGCCATGGAGCCCGATGGGGCTGATCGCCCACGCGATCATCCTCTTCCTGCTCGCCCTGCGCCTGCCCAACCGCGTGGTGATCGAGGTGCTGGTGCTGACCACGCTGGGCACCTTCGCCCTGCAGGGCCTCGTCGGCTCCCATGAGTACGCGTCGACGAGCCCGCTGGCCCTCGCGTTCTTCGTCGGTGCCGTCCTCCTCGGCAGCGCCATGCGCGGCCGCCGAGAGGCCCGCACCCAACTCGTCGAGCAGACGAGCATCACCGCAGAGGAGCGCGCCCGCCGCACCCTCCTGGAGGAGCGCAGCCGCATCGCCCGCGAACTGCACGACGTGGTCGCCCACCACATGTCGGTGATCTCGATCCAGGCCCAGGTCGCCCCCCACCTGGTGGAGAACCCCTCCGAGGAACTGAAGGAGAACCTCCACGGCATCCGGCAGAACGCCCTGGAGGCCCTCACCGAACTCCGTCGCGTCCTCGGTGTGCTGCGCTCCGAGAACCTTCACCGGACGCCCGGCCCCGACGATCCGCAGGGGATAGCGGCCATCACCGAGGGCACCGCCCCGCACGCCCCGCAGCCCACCCTGGACCGTCTCGACGCGCTCATCGACAACACCCGCGCGGCCGGCCTGTCGGTCGTCACCGAGATCCACGGCGAGTCGAGCCCGCTGCCACCGGGCGTGGAGCTGTCGGCGTACCGGATAGTCCAGGAGGCGCTCAGCAACGCGTTGCGGCACGCGCCCGGGTCGACCGTTCGGGTGGAGCTCACCCACTTCCCGCGCGGTCTGCAGGTACGGGTGATCAACTCCCGTCCCGCCCACAAGGCCCCACCGTCCCCCGGCGCCGGCCATGGGCTCCTCGGCATGCGTGAGCGCGCCACGATGCTCGGTGGCACCCTCATGGCGACCGAGACCTCCCACGGCGGCTTCGCCGTCGTGGCCTTCCTCCCACGAAACGGCGACCCCGGCAGCGAGCCCTCGGAGCTCGCACCGGACACGACAGGAGACAAGAGTCCATGACGAGCAGCACCATCCGCGTACTGATCGCCGACGACCAGCAGATGGTCCGACAGGGCTTCTCGGTGCTGCTCAACACCCAGCCCGACATCGACGTCGTCGGCCAGGCGGTGCACGGTCTCGACGCGATCGGCAAGGTCGCCGAACTCGCCCCGGACGTGGTCCTGATGGACATCCGCATGCCCGAACTCGGCGGCATCGAGGCCACCCACCGCATCACCACCGAGAACCCGCACATCAGAGTCCTCGTCCTCACCACCTTCGACCTCGACGAGTACGTGTACGAGGCGCTGCGCGCCGGCGCGTCCGGCTTTCTCCTCAAGGACGCCTCCGCCGACCAGCTCGCCGAAGCGGTACGGGTGGTCGCGGCGGGCGACGCCCTGCTCGCACCCGGCATCACCCGCCGCCTCATCGCCGAGTTCTCCCGTCTCGGCACCACACCCCGCGGCCCCCTCAAGGCCCGCGTCGGCGACCTGACCGAGCGGGAGACCGAGGTGCTCACCCTGATCGCACAGGGCCTCTCCAACGCCGAGATCGCCCAACGCCTCGTCGTCGCCGAACAGACCGTGAAGACCCATGTGGGCCGCATCCTGGTCAAACTGGGCCTCCGCGACCGCACCCAGGCAGCGGTCTTCGCCTATGAGTCGGGCCTGGTCCGCCCCACGGGGTACTGAACGGACGTCACCGACGGCCACACACCGCCGGCCACGGACCACGGACGTCACCGACGGCCACACATCGCCGGCCACGGACCACGGACCGCCGGCTAGGGCCACGCACCGCCGGCTAGGGCCACGGACCGCCGGCTAGGGCCACGCACCGCCGGCCACGGCCACGGACCGTCGGCCGCGACATGCACGCTGACCACGCATGACCCGTAGTACCTGAGACGGACCCGGACAGACCCTCCTCACTGGTGACGACGTCGACCCCGCCCCCCACCTACCGTTTTCCACATGACCGAGACGACCCAGACGCAGACGATGCCCTTGCGCGGCGGGGGCAGGCCGAGCAGCAGCCCGGAGTTCCGGGTGGCGATGGACGCGTGGCGCAGGCTGCGGCAGGACCTGTTCCACGACGCGTTCGCCTACCGACCACTGCCCCGCATGAGAACGGACGGCCTGCTCACCAGTCGGCTCTCCGGCCGCATGAGGGAGTACGCGGGCTGGACCCCGCACGCGGTGGTGGTGACGGCCGGTCTGTTGTCGCTGTCCATCGCGGCATCCGCCAGCCAGGGCAGCGATGAGGTCGGCATCATGCTGTCCGTCCTCCTCGCCCTGTTCCCGGTACTGCTGACGCTGATCCGGCCCGTCGGAGCCTTCTGGGTGTCCATGGCCGCGACCCCTGTCACCGGGGCGTTCAGCGACGCGTGGAGCGACTGGCCCTGGGTGGCCGGTAGCTTCGCCTGCCACGTGGTGGTGCTGACGGTGGTGGCGCTGCGTACCCGGCCGCGCACGGCCGGGTGGATGTGGGCCTTGACCGCGACGTACGGATTCCTCCTCGAAAGCACCGTCGGCGCGGGGCACTACGCGTCGAACACAGGTCCATTTCTGGTCGTATCCGCGATGGCCTTGCTGGCCGCCTCCGCCGTGACCATACGCCGCACGGCCCAGCAGGAGGTGACCGCCCAGCAGACCGTGACGGCCCACGAGCGTTCCAAGCGCACCCTCCTGGAGGAGCGCACCACGATCGCCCGCGAGCTGCACGACGTCGTCGCCCACCACATGTCGGTCGTCGCCATCCAGGCCGAGGCCGCGCCCTACCGCGTGGAGAACCCGCCGCCGGAGCTGGAGCAGGCCTTCGCCACGATCCGGGAGAACGCGGTGGCCGCGCTCACCGAGCTGCGCCGCGTCCTCGGGGTGGTCCGCGCCGAGGACTACGAGGCCCCGGACGCCCCGCAGCCCACCCTCGCCGACCTCGACGGCCTGCTCGCCAACGTGCGGGAGGCCGGCCTCACGGTCGACAAGGTGGTCACCGGAGGGGTCCGTGAACTCCCGCAGGGCGTGGAGCTGTCGGCGTACCGCATAGTGCAGGAGGCCCTCAGCAACACCCTGCGGCACGCGCCCGGAGCGACGGCCCGGGTGGAGATCGGCTACGTCCTGGGCGGCCTGGGCCTGCGCATAGTCAACGGCCCGTCCCCGGAGGTGACCCTGGTGAAGTCCACGCACGGCGCCGGCCACGGCATCACCGGCATGCGCGAGCGCGTCACGATGCTGAACGGCGAGATGACGACGGGCGAGACGGCCGACGGAGGCTACGAGGTGACGGTGTTCCTGCCGGTGTCCAGCGCGAGCGAGGCCGACGCATGACGATCCGCGTACTGATCGCCGACGACCAGATGATGGTCCGCGAGGGCTTCTCGGTGCTGCTCGGCGCGATGCCGGACATCGAGGTGGTCGGCGAGGCGGTGAACGGCCGGGACGCGGTCGACCGGGTCCGGGAGCTGTCGCCGGACGTCGTCCTGATGGACATCCGGATGCCCGAGCTGAACGGCATTGAGGCCACCCGCGAGATCGTGGCGTCGGACGGCGGGGCGAGGGTGCTCGTCCTGACCACGTTCGACCTCGACGAGTATGTGTACCAGGCACTGCGCGCGGGAGCCTCCGGTTTCCTCCTCAAGGACGCCTCGGCCCGCCAACTGGCAGAGGGAGTACGGGTGGTGGCCGCCGGGGAGGCACTCCTCGCCCCGTCCGTCACCAAGCGCCTGATCACGGAGTTCTCCAAGCTGGCCCAGGCCCCCCGCCCCTCGGCGGCCACCCAGCTGGCGTACGGCGAACTCACCGACCGCGAGACCGAGGTCCTGGTCCTCATCGCCCAGGGCCTGTCGAACTCGGAGATAGCCGAGCGCCTGGTGGTCGCCGAGTCCACGATCAAGACCCATGTGAGCCGGGTCCTGGTCAAGCTGGGCCTGCGCGACCGCACCCAGGCGGCGGTGTTCGCGTACGAGGCGAGGTTGGTCACGCCCGGCTGACAGGGGCCCATGGGACGGCTTTGCCGAGTCTGTCGAGGTCATGCGGCCGGATCCCCCTGTTCATCGGGCCCGCTCGCGGGTTAGCGTCCGGTCATGGCACCTGCTTCCGACCTCGCTTTCGACCCGTGGGACCCCGACTTCCTGGCCGACCCGTACCCGGCGTACGCGGAGCTGCGGGCCCGGGGCCGGGTGCAGTACTTCGAGCCCACGAACCAGTGGCTCGTCCCGCACCACGCGGACGTCTCGGCGTTGCTGCGGGACCGGCGGCTCGGGCGGACGTACCAGCACAGGTTCACGCACGAGGACTTCGGTCGCGGCGCGCCGCCGGAAGAGCACGAGCCGTTCCACACGCTGAACGACCACGGGATGCTCGACCTGGAGCCCCCGGACCACACGCGGATCCGGCGGCTGGTGTCGAAGGCGTTCACCCCGCGCACGGTGGAGCGGCTGAAGCCGTATGTGGAGGACCTGGCCGGTGAACTGGTGGCCGGGTTGGTGGAGGCCGGCGGGGGTGACCTGCTGACGGATGTCGCGGAGCCGCTGCCGGTGGCGGTGATCGCCGAGATGCTCGGTATCCCCGAGTCGGACCGGGCGCAGTTGCGGCCCTGGTCGGCGGACATCTGCGGGATGTACGAGCTGAGTCCGTCGGAGGGGACGGCGAAGCGGGCGGTGCGGGCGTCGGTGGAGTTCTCGGAGTATCTGCGGGAGCTGATCGCGCACCGTCGGGCGGAGCCGGGCGAGGATCTGGTCTCGGGCCTGATCGCCGCGTACGACGAGGGCGACCGCCTCACCGAGCAGGAGATGATCTCGACCTGTGCGCTGCTGCTGAACGCGGGCCACGAGGCGACGGTCAACGCCACGGTGAACGGCTGGTGGGCGCTGTTCCGGAACCCGGAGCAGTTGGCGGCCCTGCGCGCGGACCGGTCGTCGGTGCCGGCGGCGGTGGAGGAGCTGATGCGGTACGACACCCCGTTGCAGCTCTTCGAGCGGTGGGTGCTGGACGACATCGAGATCGACGGGACGACGGTTCCCCGGGGCGCGGAGATCGCGATGCTGTTCGGCTCGGCGAACCACGACCCGTCCGTGTTCGCCGACCCCGAGAAGCTGGACCTCACCCGTGAAGAGAACCCGCACATCTCCTTCAGCGCGGGCATCCACTACTGCATCGGCGCCCCCCTCGCCCGTATCGAACTGGCGGCCTCGATGACGGCCCTCCTGGAGAAGGCCCCGACCCTCGCCCTCGCCACCGAGCCGACCCGGAAGCCGAACTTCGTGATCCGGGGCCTGGACGGCCTATCCGTCGAGGTCTGAGAAACCCCCACCACCCGAGCCCGGCGTCGACCCCGAGCCCGGCGTCGACCCCGAGCCCGACCCCGCTGCCTGCCCCCGTCGCCGGGCCAGCAGCAGCGCGATCACCAGGCAGACGACGGCCGGGAGGGCGGCTCCGGCCAGGGCAACGAAGGGGAGTTCGGTGGCGAGGACGGTGTAGTCCGTGCCCTCGCCCTCGAAGCCGCCTCGGAGGCGGCGTTGGGTGCGGTCAGAGGTGCTCCACGCGAGCGTCGCGGTCACCGCGCCCACCGCCGACAGCGCACACCCACCACACCCCAGGGCGCTCTGCCGATCCAACCCCCGGCCCCCTCGTTCCCCTCGTTCCGCTCGCCCCGCCGCTCCGGGCTGCTCCGGTTGATCCATGACCGGAGGGACGCGCCCCGGCCGGCAGTGGTTCTCCAGGGCGCCCCCACTTCAGCTGCTCAGATCCCGCCGCCGCAGCCCTGCCAGTCCTCCCGCCACCAGCACCACCGCGAGCCCGGTCAGTATCAGCACCGGCGCCCACTCCATCTCGCCGCCCGGCAGCTTCGGGAGGTGGCCGAAGGGGGAGAGATCGAGGACGGCTCGGGGGGCGTTGAGAGCGGGGCCGATCCAGCCGACGAGGAGGACGGCTCCGGCCAGGCCCCAGGCCGCTGTCGCCGCTCGGGGCGTGAGCCCGTGGAGCAGGACGGCCGCGCCGCCGATGACCCACACCCCGGCGACCTGGACGAGGCACGCGCCCAGGATCGGGCCGGCCTCCTTGCCGTAGCCGAGGGTGAAGCCGAGACCGGCGAGGAGCATGATCCACACAGTTCCGCCGAAGGCGACGACCAGGTGCCCGGCGGCCCAGCGGAGCCGGCCCACCGAGTTCGCGAGGAGCGGTTCGGCGCGCCCGGACGTCTCCTCGCCGTGCAGGCGCAGCACGGAACTGACGATGTACAGCGCGGCGATCAGGCCGAGCATGCCGATCATCGAGGCGAGGAAGGCGTTGGTCAGGCCGGACTGGCCGCCCATGCGTTCGAAGATCTCGCGGGCGCCCTCGTTGTCGCCGACGAAGTCGGCCATGCCCTCGGTCAGCCCGCCGTAGACGACCCCGGTGAGGAAGAAGCCGATGCTCCAGCCGAGGACGCTGCCGCGCTGCAGCCGCCAGGCCAGCGCGCCGGCCGTACCCAGTCGGCCGGCCGCCGGTCCCGGCCGGGTCGGCAGGAAGCTCATGCCGACGTCCCGACGCCCGGCGAGTTCGTACGCCACCACGCCCTGGACCGCCGTCGCGGCCACGAACAGCAGCAACACCCACCACCGCTCATCCGCGAACGAACGCTCGTTTTCCAGCCACCCCAGCGGCGACATCCACGTCAAAAAAGACGAACCTCCGTTCTCGGAAGCGTCGCCGGCGGCCCGCAGCACGAACGCCGCGCCCAGTATCCCCGCCGTCAGCCCCCGCGCCAGCCGTGCGCTCTCCGTCAGCTGCGCGACGACCGCCGCCATCGTCGCGAACACCATCCCGACGCCCGCGATCCCCAGCCCGAAGGCGGGCGCGCCCGCCGCCCCCTGCCCGGCCAGCCCGAGCGTGACGAGCAGCGCCAGCCCAGCGTTCGCGACGGCCGCCGTGAGCAGGGCGGACGTCAGGGAGGCCCGGCGACCCACCATCCCGGAGGCAACCAGTTCCTGGCGGCCGCTCTCCTCCTCGTCGCGGGTGTGGCGGATGACGACGAGGAGGCTCATGACGGCGGCGAGGAGACCGGCGTAGACGCCGACGCGCCAGGCGGTCAGGGCGCCGAGGGAGTCGTCGAAGACGGGGCCGACCAGGGCGCGCAGTGACGAGTTGGTGGTCATCTGGCGCATGAGGTCGGCGCGCTCGGCGGCGGTGCCGTAGAGGGTCTTCAGGCTGTTCGGCATGGACAGGACCATCAGCCCGGTCACCGCGACCCAGACCGGGACCATCACGCGGTCGCGGCGCAGGGCGAACCTCAACAGGGTTCCCGTACCGGCGAGTTGACGGACCCCGCCGGACCGTACGGCGAAGGCGGCTGGGACGGTGGTGTCGGTGTCGGCGTTGGTGGTCATCGCGTGACCGCCCCTTCCGCCTGGTAGTGCCGCAGGAACAGCTCTTCCAGGGTCGGGGGCGTGGACGTCAGGGACCGTACGCCGGACTCGGTCAGGGAGCGGAGTACGGCGTTGAGTTGGTCGGTGTCGACCTGGAGGTGGACGCGGTGACCCTGGACGTCGAGGCCGTGGACGCCGGGGAGGTGGGTCAGGCCATTGGGTGGGCCGGCGAGTTCGGCGGTGACGGTGGTGCGGGTCAGGTGGCGCAGGTCGGCGAGAGAGCCGCTCTCGACGGTGACGCCCTTGCGGATGATGCTCACCCGGTCGCACAACTCCTCGACCTCGCTGAGGATGTGGGACGAGAGCAGGACCGTACGGCCCCGGTCGCGCTCCTCCCGTACGCACCGCTGGAAGACCTCCTCCATCAGCGGGTCCAGACCCGAGGTCGGCTCGTCCAGGATGAGGAGGTCCACGTCGGAGGCGAAGGCGGCGACGAGGGCGACCTTCTGGCGGTTGCCCTTCGAGTAGGTGCGGCCCTTCTTGGTCGGGTCCAGTTCGAACCGTTCGATCAGTTCCGCGCGGCGCCCGGCGTCCAGCCCGCCCCGCAGCCGGCCGTACAGGTCGATGACCTCGCCGCCGGACAGGTTCCGCCACAGGGTCACGTCGCCGGGGACGTACGCGATCCGGCGGTGCACCTCCACCGCGTCCGCCCACGGGTCGCGGCCCAGGACCTGCGCGGCGCCCGAGTCGGCGCGCAGCAGACCGAGCAGGACGCGGATGGTGGTGGACTTTCCGGCGCCGTTGGGGCCGAGGAAGCCGTGGACCTCGCCGGTCTCGACGGTCAGGTCGAGGCCGTCCAGCGCATGGGTCCGTCCGAAGGACTTGTGCAGTCCGGATACCTCAAGGGCGGGGTTGGCCTTCATCATGTTTCAGAACGTACGCTTACTTCAGAAATTTGTGAAGTTAAGGAAGCGTATGAATCACCGGTAGGCTGGTCGGTGGTGTCTGACCAGGGGATATCAAGGGGATGCCGAGGGAGTTGATCCAGGGATGGCGGATTCGAAGGCCGGAGCGGAACTGGGAGTGGGCGCCGGAGCGGAGGCCGTTGGGCGCGACCCCGAGTCGGTCTCCCGTTTCGTCGAGCACTTCGCGGCGCAGCTGGTCGAGGCCGGGGTGCCGCGTATGCCGGCCCGGGTCTTCGCCGCGCTCCTGGCCTCCGACACCGGCGCGCTGACCTCCGTCGAGCTGGGCGAGCAGTTGCGGATCAGCCCCGCGGCCGTCTCCGGCGCGGTCCGCTATCTCGCCCAGGTGCACCTGGTGTCACGCGAACGCGAGCCGGGTTCGCGCCGCGAGCGCTACCGCGTCCACAGTGAGCAGTGGTACGAGGCTCTCACCAATCGCGAGGCCATCATCAAGCGCTGGGAGGAGTCGTTGCGCGAGGGGGTCGCCAGTCTGGGTGCGGACTCCCCGGCCGGCCGCCGGCTCTCCGAGACCCTCGCGTTCTTCGAGTTCATCGAGGTCGAGGTCGAGGGCATGATGGACCGCTGGCGTGCCCACCGCGACAAGACCTTCGGCCGCGGCTGACCGACGACCCGGCTCGCCCCTCGTCCCTCGTCCCTCGCCCCTCGTCCCTCGCCCCTGTCCCTACTTGTCCGTCTTCTCGGCGCCTGTCTCCGTGCGGCTCGCCAGGCGTTCGTAGCGTTGCCTCGCGGCCTGGGGGGTCTGGAGACCGAGGCCGAAGGCGATCTCCGGCCAGGTCATGCCCCGGCCGCGCGCCATGTCCAGTAGGCCGACCTCCAGTTCGTCCATCTCGCCGCGAGCGAGGGGGACGAGGCTGAGCGCGGCGGTGATGTCGGCGCGGTCGACCTCGGCTTCACCGTCCTCGAGGAGGGCGGCGCCGCTGAGCAGGAACGACACCAGCCTGATCGCCTCGTGCGGGCCGAGGACGTAAGGGTGGACCTGGCGGCGACGCTGCCCGTCCGTGGCCGCGTGCCGCTCGGCGATGCGGAACAGGGACGTGTGGACGCGCTGGGCCCGCGCCTCGTCCGCGCTCGGGGGCGTGAAGGGGTCGGCGGGATGCGGAGGTGTTGACGACATACAGGCAGCATGGGATGCAAACAGAATGTTGTCAACGAATTATTTGCGATGACGGTCGGTCGGCGGGAAAGGCGACGCCCGCCAATTCCCCGGAGACCGGAGGGCGTGGTGGCCTTCGCCCTGCGAGGGTGCACGCCGTAGCCGGGGCGCGCCCCCTTGCTCTTGTTCGCCGCGCGTACGTCACCGCCGCCCGCCGAACTCCCAGTCGTGCACCTCGACGGTGGCGTACCGTTCCCCGTCCAGTACGGCACGTGCCGCGCCCCTGTCCGGGGCCCGGACCAGCGCCGCCGTGCCCAGCCAGGCCGTGCCGTCGTCGGACAGCAGCGGGCCGTACGCGATCGACTCGTCCCGCCACGCGGCCGGTACGGCGAGATCGGCGGCGCCCCTCGAACCAGGGTCGGAGCCATGGCCGGGGCCGAGTCCGAGTACCAGGTATCGATGGCCGCCGCTCCGCCCACCCGGAAACTCCCACATCGTGCGGCCCAGCAGGTTCCGCCACCGGCGCAGCAACACGTCCCGGTACACGCCCGCCTGCTGGTTGGGTTCGTCGAACGCGAACGCCCGCGCCACGACGGGGTCCGGCAGGTCGACGATGTGCACGCTGCCGGCGGGTGTCTCCCCGTCCTCCCCGAAGGTCGGCCCGCGAGCGATCAGCTCCTTCGCGTACCCGTCCATGTACGACCAGTGCGCCTCCACCAACTCGTGGCGCAGATCGAGGGAGCCGGGCCGGTCGCGGTGATAGCAGAAGAACTCCATGCCCGAAGACTCTCCATGCAGCGACGCCATCGCAACGGGCTTTCCCGGAGAGAGAGTTCGAGACACCGGTTGGTGGAGTTCGCGGCAGTGCGGCCGGTCCAGGCCGCACTCCTCAGTTTGAGGCGTTCTGCCGTGCCGCGCCCACCGCCTTCCTGGCCGCGCGGTGTCGCCTGGCCAGCCGCATCGAGTGAAGGCATGAGACGCCGTCCCTGCGGCAGGCGTCCATGCAGGCCACGGAGTGGTCCAGCCATTCGCTGAACGTGGCCATGATCGCGTCGGGCGACGGGGCGCCGCCCCCCGGCCGCTTCGGTTCGTCACTCATGCCGTACGCCTCTCACCCAGGTAAGCCGTGACGTACGCCCGCACGAGGTCTCCCGCGTCTCCCGCGTCTTCCTCGTCCTCTTCGTCCAGGTCCAGGCCGTAGTCCGGCTTCGGCCGCGCCTCCCAGCAGGGTTCGCGGGGCGGGAACGCCAACCACCGGCCGCATGTGGCCCGGTACCGTTCCGCCCGCGCGGCCCAGCGCCGCCAGCGTCCGCGGTACGGGCTCAGCATGGGCGCTCCGGGACGACGAAGTAGGCCCACACGCACTTGGTGAACGGCCGCGACTCATGGCCCCACCGCTCGGCGAGCGCGGCGACGAGCACCAGGCCGAGCCCGCCGTCCTGTTCGGCGTCCGCCCGCAGCGTCGGCACCTTTGCCTTGTCCGGGTCCGACACCTCGACCAGCACGCCGCATCCCCGGACCGAGACGACCACCTCGACCTCGGCGAGCGTCACCCGACAGTGCCGGACGGCATTGGTGACCAGCTGGCGTCGTCACGGTGGCGATGTCATGGGCGAGTTCACCGTCCAGGGCCCAGTCCTTGAGGATCCGCTGCACGTGAGAGCGGGCTTCGGGGACGTGTCTTCTGCGCTTGGGGATACGGAAGGAATCGCGACGTGGGGTGAGTGCGGGCATGAGAATGAACCCCCTGACGTACAGCCAAGTTCACGCCCTGTAGCGGTGCGTGCACGATGAGGCTAGGGCTCAATTTTTTGTTTTCGCAACTGAGTCAAACGCATGCATGCAGTTTTGCTTCCTGCGGGAGTCGGTCGGCCCCTAGGGTTGGGGTGGTTCAGACCGAGAGGGGATGCGATGCCCGCAGGGGGACGGCCGACGGTGCGCAGTAGGCGACTTGGCGCTGCGCTCAAGCGGTACCGACAGGCCGCCAAGCTCGACCAGTTGGCGGCGGCTGAGGTACTCGGGGTGGATCCGGCCCGCGTCAGCCGCATAGAGAGTGGGCTCGTGACCGCGCGCATCCTTGAGATCCGGGTGCTGCTGAACGCCTACGGCGCGGATGATCCGGAAGTCCGCAACAAACTTGAGGACTTGGCCAAGAGGTCGAAGAACCGTGGTTGGTGGCTCGAACATGAACCTTCCCCTTGATCGTGGACACCTGGAGACTGGGACGTGAGTTCCAGAGGAAGTAGTGCCAGGTGGGAAGTAAGAGCAACCGCAGCAGGCG
>NZ_JBHVDX010000131.1:0-27664 GCF_042802555.1 Streptomyces sp. NPDC057474
GAAGCGCCGGCGGTTCACATGCCTTCAGCCGCAGGTCCTCAAGTTCCTCCCAGGTAACCGGCATGGAGACGTCGTTCGTCCGCGCTGCGGCCTCCGCCAGGTCGTAGAGCGCGTGGATCACCTCTCGCTTGGGCCTGCGTATGCGTGCGTTGAGCAGATCGGACAGTGCGCTCGCTGATGCGTCGCAGCCACGATTGCGCCCCTCCAGCGCTTCATGCGTCTGCCTGAGCGACAGTCCGACCACCGCCATCAGACCGCGCAAGGCCTTGGCGAGCACCTTTCTCTCAGCCGGAATTTCGGCATCCAGTTCTCTGAAGTGACCCGGTCGCGGCACGCCAGCTCCTTCTGTCCTCACCGCACGGAAAAACAACAGGATTTGACAGTAGTGTGCCGCTGCCCATCCCCAACGGGCGCCTCAGCTATGTCCGGATACTCATCTGGACACTCCATCACTTCCGTTTCAGCCAGCCTTGGAGTTCCGTTGTGTCCAGCGGGCCACCGTCAGGCATCAACCGTCCTGACATGCAGTCGGGCTGGCCCACTCAGGCTTTGCGAGGTGGCAGATGAGCACGGCCTTGCCTTCATGGCAGGACAGCGAACTGGGCACGATGAAGCGCGCCGCACTCTGGCTCGTCCAGGTGGTCGGTGAAGGAGAAATCTTCACCAAGTCGGAGCTGCGCGAGGCCTTTCCGGATGTGGCACAGATCGACCGTCGCATGCGGGATCTCCGCGATTTCGGGTGGAAGATCGACACCAAGCGCGAGGACATCGACCTCGACGCCAACGAACAGCGCTATGTACAGCGCGGCGAGCCCGTCTGGGAGCCGGGCCGTGGCACTCGGCCCAGGAGCGCGATCACGGTGAACCAGCGCCGGGAGCTGCTGGCCACCTACAACCACAAGTGCAGTTCGTGCGGTGCCACCCCGGGAGACGCGTACGCCGACTCAGAGGTCACAGCTCAGCTCGATGTGGCCAAGCGTGAAGTCCTGTTGCCGGACGGCACGAAGGCTCTCCAGTACGTCGTCGAGTGCAACCGCTGCCGAGTCGGCGGCATCGGTACCACGTACGACATGCCGGCGTTGCTCTCCGAGGCCGCGTCGCTGCCTTCGTTTGAACTCGACATCCTGAAGACCTGGATCAAGCAGGACGTCCGGACGTTCAGCTCCGTCGAAGACGTCTGGGCGAAGTACCGCGCACTGCCGACTGAGGCACGCGAAGCCTTCCGTGACGGTCTGAACTAAACGCCTGCGGGGCCCTTACCGACTTTCGCCACCACCAGACCCCACAGCTCACTCCAGCTACGAGAGGTACCAATGCCGACGGACTTCGGCGTCCCCCCGATCGCGCATGAGAACCGCACCCTGGTCGAGCAGCGGCTCCAGGACGCGCGCGCCGGTGACGCAGTGCCCGAAACACTCCGCGTGGAGTTCCGGGGCCGCCCTATCCACGTCGAAGTCATCGACATGCCGGTGGACAGGCTCTACTACAACCCCGCAACGCACAGAGTCAGTGCTCAACGCGCCCACGACCCGGTACAAGAAGAGGAACTGACGAAAGATCACTGGTCGGACGCCGGTCAGAGCTATCTGCATCATCTGCTGACAGCAACGCCGTCTGACCCGCACCAGCGTGACCCGGACTTCGACAAGCTGAAGGAGAGCCTTCGCGAACACCGCCAGAACGAGCCGGGACTCATCTCCCGTGAAGGTGTTCTCGTCAACGGCAACACCCGCCGGGCTGCTCTCAAGGAACTGGGTGTCCAGTCCATCCGCGTGGGTGTGCTGCCGGCCAGCTGCACCTGGGACGATATCCGCTCAGTCGAACTGTCGTTGCAGCTCAGGCCGGACCGACGGCGCGAGTACTCCTACATCAACCAGCTAATGGCTATTGAGGAGCAGATCCGCCTCGGACTGCCCCTCGCCGCCATCGCCAAGCTGTTTCACACTTCAACGCCGGCACTGGACCGGGACACATGGGTTCTCGGGCAGTTGCGCGATCTGGTCAAGCGCAGCGAGCACGGCCGGATCAAACTGCGCCTCATGGACTTCGAGGACGCTAAGGAAAGCTTCGCCGAGCTGTACCGGACCTATATAAAGGAGAAGGCCAAGAACAAGGAGAAGGCCGACACGCTTCTCGAATACCGGCTGGCGGCCATTGTCCTCGATTTCGCCAAGACCGACATTCGCAATATCCGCACTGACTTCCGGGAGAAACACCTGGAACGTCGCTTGCCCGATGCGCCCCGCACCGTGGCCCCGGAGCCGCCGAAGGCCGTTTCCATCCCTGGTCTCAATCGTTCCGTACCGGCACCGAGTTCCGATACAGCTGTGGCCCGCGCCCTCACTGACATGCTCCTCAGGGCAAAGGCCACACAGAAGTCCGCGACTACAGCGACCGTCGAAGAGCTCACTGAAGCCAACAGCTCCGTGTCCGTGCTGAGAGAAGCCTTCGAGGAGTCGATCCACGCCGCTCACAAGGCGATTCGCGAACGGAAAAAGCGGCTTGCGGCCCCCGACCGTGTCAACGCAGCAGTTGAGGAACTGCAGCAGTGCGCCACAGACCTGGCGCTCGCGCGGGGCAACAACAGCCTGGACGAGGGCACATTCGATGACACCCTGGTCGCGCTCAGGCAAGCACTGACCAAGGTGTCAGCCGAGGCCTCAAAGAGTATCCAGCTCCCGGGCGAGGGCCTGTCATGGCTGCGTGAAGCCGTGGGAGGCCAGCGATGACCCGCTCTGACCTTCCCTCTCTCCGCATCACCTTCGACGTCACGAGGACGCGGGCGGTGCTCCGTGCCCGGCCAGGCCTGGAAGGAGACTTCGGAATGCTGGCCACGCGGGTGACTCCGGGTGGCCAACGGGGTCCACTGACGTCGGACGCTGATCTGGATAGTTTTCTGTCCTCCATTGGCGAGCTGGCGGACTGGCCTCACGCGGATGTCGAGTGGGAACCTGAGCTGGCCAGCCTGGTCACCGGTGTTCTTGACGACTCCGAGACCGTACAAGCCCGGCTCAGCTCACCGCCTGCCGGCGCCCGGCAGGCGCCGCTCGCGCCAGAGGACGTCCATGCCCTGCGAGGCACAGGGTGGCAGGCAGACCTCACTTCATTCCAACTCCGGGATATCGGGGAGCTGTTGTCCCTGGGCCACGGTGCGAACTTCAGCGTTCCAGGAGCCGGAAAGACCCGCACGGCACTGGCGGTGTTCAGCGCCCTCCGTGAGCGGGGCGAAGTCCGCCGCCTTCTCGTCGTCTGTCCCAAATCAGCATACGAAGCCTGGCAATTCGAGGGGGACGCCTGCTTCAAGGAACCCCTGCTGACTTCCGTTATGGACAACGGATCCCTCGACCCCGAAGCTGATGTCGTCCTGGTCAACTACGAGCGGCTGTCCGGCTCCGTCAGCCGTCTTGCAGAGTGGCTGCGCACGGCACCGGCGATGTTTGTGCTCGACGAAGCACACCGTATGAAACTCGGAGCCCGCGGCACCTACGGCTCTGCCTGCCTATCGCTTGGGCCGCTGGCCCGACGGCGCCTCATTCTCACTGGGACGCCGGCCCCCAACGGTGCCCGGGATCTGGAAAGCCTGCTCTCCTTCGTCTGGCCTGGACGCGGCAAGCAACTCGTCGTCGAAGCTGTCAGCGGTGGCGATCTCGCTTACGCGAGCCAGGCTCTGCGTCCGCTGTTCACTAGGACAACGAAGAAGGAACTGGGTCTCCCTCCATTTGAACCCCTAGTCCGCTACGTCGAACTTCCCCCATTGCACCGCGAGTTGTACAACGCGCTCAAGGGGGACCCGTCCGCTCGCCGAGGCGACCTGGCCTCTCTCGGCAAGGCAGCGATGCGCATGCTGATGGCTGCGATCAGCCCGGCTCTGCTGGCCCTGAGCGACGCCCCCTACGACCCGCTCGCCTTTCAGCTGCCGGCGCTTGCCGTCTCCAGTGGCGACTCGCTGCATACGCTGCTCCAGCGGCTTCCTCAGCATGAGCTCTCACCCAAGTACGCGGAAACCATTCGAATCGTCGCAAGAAACGCGCGGGCCGGTCGCAAGACACTGGTCTGGACTGGGTTCATCCGAAGCCAGAAAACCCTAGAGGAGCTACTGGCACCACATGCCCCGGCTTCCATTTACGGCGCCACCCCGACCCAGGACCGGGAGGCTGAGCTCAGTCGCTTCCGTGAGGACCCGTCGTGCATGGTCCTGATCTCCAATCCCGCGACCCTTGGTGAAGGCATCAGCCTTCACCAGGTCTGTCACGACGCCGTGTACGTGGATCGTGACTTCATGGCTGGCCGCTTCCTCCAGAGCCTTGACCGGATTCACCGGCTGGGACTGCCTCCCGGCACCGAGACGCGGGTGACCGTCCTAGCGGCCCGGGGCACGATCGATGAAATCGTCGCCATGCGTCTCGAAAAGAAGCTGCACTTCCTGGGCAGCGTGCTCGACGACCCTGCGGTGCGACAGCTCGGCGATCTCCAAGAGGAGGAGACCACAGGTCTGGGCATGGACGCCGATGACATCCATGCCCTCCTCACGCACTTGGACAGTCGGCTCCCATGACGGGCGGCTGACATGCGGGACCGCTCCGGTGCGCTCTCGCTCCTCAGCCGCCCTCAGTCACCGACTGGTACCACGCTTGCGGTCGGCCTCGAGTACCTCGATGATCGATTCGCCGATGGCCTGCGCGACCGGCGGCGGAAACGCGTTCCCGACCTGCCGGTACTGGGCCGTCTTCCCCCCCGTGAAGTCCCACTCCGTCGGAAACCCCTGAATGATCGCGGCCTGTCGAACCGTGAGCATTGGGCCTCCGGCACGGAACAGATCCCGGTCCTCAGTTCCGGTCGGCTCACCGTTCACTGGAGCGTTGGCCACGCCCATGCCCGAGACCCCTAGCGCTCGCCATGCCTTCTTAGCCCGGCTAGGGCCGAGGTCGGCGCCTCCATGTTTCTTAGAGCCGCCGACAAGCGTCGGAGCCACGTCCTTACCAGCTTCCTTCTTCCAGTCGTCGAACACCTGCTGTGCCTGGGCGGCCAGAGGTCCTCCCTCAAACGGCTTGATGCGCTCCTTCATCGTTTCCTCAAGCGCATCGAAGACGGTGACCCTCTCGGCACTGGGCGCCGGAGCTTCGTACTTCAGATCCTTGAGGACGTCCTTCCGGAAGGCGACGAGGATGGAGCGGGGCCGAAGCTGCGGAACGCCGAACTTCTCAGCCTCGTAAACCTTCCACCCCACAACCTCATAGCCGGGCAGTCCGTCGTCGTCAGGCTCCATCTCCTCAAGGCTGGCCTGGATTCGTGACCTGTAGTCGTCGAACTTGGCGTCCATGAGGCCACGGACGTTCTCAATCATCACGGCCCGGGGGCGGATGAGCTCGGCCAGCTCCAGGATGCGCGGGAAGAGATCACGTTCATCGTCCTCACCGAGCTGCCTGCCAGCATGGGAGAAAGGCGGGCACGGGACGCCACCGGCGAGCAGGTCCACCTCACCCCGCTGATACAGACCAGCGCTCTTCTCGAGGTCACGCTCGGGGTCAAACTCAAGCACGTCTTTGCAGAGAACATCGCAGTTGTCGCGCTCCCAGTCCCACTTCGGGTGCACCTCGATGTTTTCACTCAGAGTCGCCGCCGCGTACTTGTCGATCTCGACGAGAGCAAGGTGTCTGAAACCGGCCAAGTGCAGTCCGATCGCCTGTCCGCCAGCGCCGGCACAGATCTCGATCGACGTGTAGCCCCGGTCAGCCCCGGTCATGACCCCTCCTCTTGCCCGAATTCCAGTGACGCCTCGTACGGCAGCCACCACAGAGGGTGACATGACCCACTGACATTGCGACTCGACCCGGCGGCACACACCAGTGTGCGGCATCCTCTGCCCCATCTTGGTCACCAACAGCAAGGGCAATTTCGAATGCTCGTACGATACAGCTGTGGTGAAAATCAACTGGACGCGTGACGAGCTGCTGCTGGCCTGCGCACTCGTTGTCGAGAACGGCTGGCGTGAGCTGCGGCCAGCCGACAAGCGGGTGCAGAACCTGTCCCAGGTCCTCAGGAAGCTTCCGTTGCACGATGGCGCGGCGGCAGATCCGAAGTTCCGCTCTCCCGGCAGCGTCAGCCGCAAGACGGGCGACATCGTGACAGTCCGTGCCGGGTATCACGGGGTCACCACGAAGGGCGGCCAGCTGACTCGCGAGGTGGTGGCCGACTTCACAGAGCGCACCGACGAGATGCTCTCCGCCGCTAAGGCTCTGCTCGCGGGCGTGACATCCGCCGAGACCGTCCGCATACCCGCCCAGGAAGGCGAGGCAACCTCGGCACGCGAGGGGCAGCTCCTCAGACGCTGGGCCCTCTACCGTGAGCGGAACAAGCCCCTGCGCGACCGGAAGATCCAGGCGGTCCTGGAAGAGGGCATCCCTCTGCAGTGCGAGGTGTGCTCGTTCGACTTCACCGCTGCCTACGGCGAATTGGGAGACGGCTACATCGAGGTCCACCACAGGCTGCCTCTCCACATATCGGGGGTGACGGAGACCCGGATCGCGGATCTCGCCCTCCTGTGCGCGAACTGCCACCGCATGTGCCACAGGAGTTTCCGCGGAGAATCCTGGCGCACCCCGGCCGCCCTCCGGGGGCAGATACGGAAGTCCGTTTAAGCGCTGCCCCACTAGGCCGCGTCCGCTTCAGCTTCGTAATGCATCTGAGCACGGTCGAGGATGTCGTCTGGGTCGAGTCCACGAGCGGCAGTCCAGTGGAGCAGATCCGCGATCAGCTCGACCGCTGACTCCTCGAGACCAATGTCTCGCCCACTCCCCCGAAGCGGAGCACCACGGCTGGGCCCCGGATAGCCCTCAAGCACCTCGACGGCACGCTCGATACGTCGGCACGCCTGGCCTGAGCTGATCGAGATCTCGCACCAGACCGCCTTACCCACCGCAGTCAGCACCGTGCCCCAGTCCACTGCCAGCGCCGCGAGCAGATGCAGGCCACGACCACACTCCGCGTCACTGTCCCCGGTGCTCGGTGACGGCATCGCCCGGCTCTTGTCGTGCACTTCGAGACGCAGCCGCTCCCCGCGCCGCTCAAGGATCAGAGTCGCTGATGCGCCTTCGCCGACGTGCTTGACGACGTTCGTTGCCAGCTCGGTAACGAGCAGTTCTGCTTCGTCGGCAGCCGCGGGCATGCCCCACCGACTCAGCTGTGTTACCGCGGCTCTCCGAAGCAGGCGCACTTCTGCCGGCGCCGCCTCAAAGGGCAGGACACAACGGAGTTGGGGTTCGGCGACTTCGTAGCCAGACATGTGACCACTCCTCCCTCCCGAGCCACGCACATGCTGCGCCGGCCGTGTCCGTACGGCTGCGCTGCGTAGCGATCTAAGAGGAGCATGGCATGGAGAAGTCTCGCTGTGTAACTTCTCACGAGAATCCATCGAGTGAATCTGATGGTGGGGCCACCTCCCGGCTGCCTAGCCTGTTGAGGGTCTCCGGGCCTGGTGCCCGGCCAATGGCGAAGGAGCCGCATGTCCGAACGGACCACAACCCGTCGCCGCCAACTAGGCGCAATGATGCGCAAGTTGCGTGCACGGAAAGGGCTGACTCTTGAAGAGGCCGGGCGGCTCGTCGGCGTATCGAAGGCGACGGTCAGCCGGTATGAGACCCAAGCCGGGCCGGTCAAGTGGCTCGTCATCGATGCGTTGTGCCGCGAGTACGGGGCGACTGATGCCGAACGCAAGGCCGTTGTCGTCATCGCTAAGAACGCCAAACAGCAAGGTTGGTGGAGTTCCTTCGCGGACTCCATCCCGGAGAGCATGAACCTGCTGCTCACGCTTGAGGACGAAGCGGTGCGCGAGAGTCACTTCGCGTGTGTCTATGTCCCTGGCCTCTTGCAGACACGTGCGTACAGCACAGAGCTGCAGAAGGCCAACGAAGTGCCCTTGGAGCACGCGGAGATCGAGCGCCTGGTCGACATCCGCATGAAGCGGCAGGCGATTCTCGCTCGCCCGAAGCCGCTGCGTCTGTGGGCGATCCTCGACGAGTCCGTAATCCGGCGGGTCGTCGGGTCACCTCAAATCATGCGGGAGCAGCTCGACCGGCTGCTCGAAGCGAACGAGTCTCCTCACATCACGCTGCAGGTGCTGCCCTTCGCCAAGGGAGCCCACGCCGCGGCGCTGGGAAGCTTCGTCATCATCGGCGGCTCCGAACCGACCCTTGACGTTGTGTACGTCGACTTTCACACCGGCTCCCTCTTCCTGGAGAAGGATGAGGAACTGGAGCGTTACAGACTTGCGTTCGAGTACCTCCAAGCGCAAGCGTTGGACATGGAGGCCTCCTCCGCCGTGATCCACCGCGCCCGCAAGGAGTTGTGAATGTCCGCCGGTCCGCAGCCTGTCTCCGAGCCCCTCTGGTTCAAGTCGTCGTACAGCGGCGGTAATACAACCGAGTGCGTGGAGGCCGCCTTCGTGCCCGCCGGTGTGCTGGTACGGGATTCCAAAGTGCCGGATGGCCCTCATGTCCCGGTGTCGGCCGCGGCCTGGTGCAGGTTCGTGGGTATCACGGTGCAGTGATCTTCCCTCCGTGCACCAGGGCTCGCGACGGTCAGCACGGACAGCGGTACGGCAAGCCCCTGCGCGCCCAGCCGAGGTCCTCGACGGCTTGGACGAGCTGCGTGCTGCGGCTGGCCTGTGGGGGTGGCGACCCACGGTGCGACAGACATCCAGCGCGCCAGGATTCGGGCCACAGATATTCCAGAGGGCGCACACTCCAATACGTTCCTGTGACTGGTTTTCAAGGCCATGTTGAGATCGTCCCCCACAGCGCAGATGATGTTTACGTGCGTCGGTGACCCGATGCCCGGTGATCGGTAGCGGCAGAGCGGGGGCATCCAGTGCTGCGGCAGTGCGAGGGTGGCGTACAGGCGACTGATGCGTCATGAGGAGCCGCTTACAGCTGTTGCTCCAGGTCATGCTGGTGCTCATCGCAAGTCTGCTGGGGATCGTCACCAACTACGCCACCAGCGAGAACGACGCTCCGTGGCTTCTGCATCTGCTTCAGCAGGTGGCGATCCCGGCCATCGGCTTGCTGATCGTCACGATGGTGGTGATGCAGATCGTCGTCCACCGGCTGGAGAATCCGTCGCCTCCGCCGACTGGCTGGCCCCGCGACCGGGTTCCGTACCCGGGGCTCGATGCCTTCGTGGAGGACGAGGCTGCGGTCTTCTTCGGCAGGGAGACGCAGAGCGACGATCTGACGCACCGGCTGCATGTACCGCAGGACCGGCCGACCGACAGGTTTCTCGTCCTCGTCGGGGCCTCGGGAAGTGGTAAGTCGTCGCTGGTCAGGGCAGGGGTGATCCCGCGGCTGCACAGTCGGCGATGGTTGGTCATCCCCGCGTTCTCACCAGGCCCCAACCCCCTCGCGGCCTTGGCCTCCGTCATTTCCGCTGCCGGCGGGGAGCAGGAACCAACCAGCGCTGTGCTGCGGCGGCTTCGGCAGGAGCCTGCCTCCCTGCTCTCGGAGTTGTCACGACTGAGGGGAAGCAGGTTCCGCCACACGCTCATCATGGTCGACCAGTTCGAAGAAGCCCTCACCCTCGCCGGTGAGAGGGAACGGGCCCAGTTTCTTGATGCCCTACATGCCTGTGTGACACAGGACGCGAGGATCCGGGTGCTGGCCACGTTGCGTGTGGAGTTCCTGGGTCAGTTCCTCGGCACAAGGCACGCCGAGCTTTTTCAGCATCCGGTCGCCATCGGTGCGCTGGGCAGGAACCAACTCGCTCAGGTTGTGGAGCGGCCGGGCGGGCTCGTCGGTCTGGCCTTCGCGCCCGGTGTCGTGGAGGCCATCGTCAACGACGTGGGCGCGGACGACGCGCTGCCGTTGCTCGCTTATCTCCTGCAGGAGCTGTACTTCGCCTCGGGCCCCGGTGAAACGGTGTCGGAGCAGCTCTACCGCAGTCTCGGCGGAGTCGCCGGCGCCCTCGCTCGACAGGCCGACCACACCGTGGCGGAGCTTGGTGGCGGAGAGGGCGGCATCGACTCCGTCCTGAAGGTGCTGCTCAGATTCGTCACTGTCCAGGGGCAGGAAGTGGCCCGGCGCCGCGTACCGCTCGCCGAGCTGACCGCACAGGAACGACGTGTCGTGGACGCGTTCGTCGACGCTCGCCTGTTGTTGTCCGACGTCGGCGTGGGTCAGGAACCGTACGCCCAGGTGACACACGAGGCCCTGTTCCGCCAGTGGGCCCCCTTGCGACAAGAGGTCGAGGCCCACGCCGAGCAGCTGCGTCAACGTGCGGAACTCGAACGATGGGCCGAGGACTGGGATCGCTCCGGACGCAGTCCCGACTACCTGCTCACCGGCGAGCGGCTCACCCTGGCACGACAATGGCTGCACGCGCTGCAAGAGACCGGCCAGGCATCGCAGGCCGCGCAATCGCTTGTCGAGTCCTCACAGCGGCGGGATCTCGCCTTCCTGCGCCAGGTCTCCGACAGCATCGGCCAGTACGCGCTGGGCGCCGCGGAACAGCAACCGGAGCACTGCCTCCTGCTGGCATTGGCCGCACTGGGCGAATGCACCCCAACCCCGGCTGCCCAACGCGGCCTGATGACAGCTCTGGCATCCAGTCACCTGCGCAACCAACTCGACGGACACACCGACACCGTTCGGCACATCGCCTGGTCGCCGGACGGTCTCCTCCTGGCCACCGCGTCGAGGGACGGCACAGCTCGCGTCTTCGACGCACGGTCGGGTCGCCCGCTGCGCGTCCTCCCGTCCGGAGGAACCATGGTCGAGGGCGTGGCCTGGTCGCCGGACTCGACCCGCATCGCCACCGCGAGCCGCGATCATGTCGTGCGGATCTGGGATGCCGTGTCCGGAGAGCCTCTGCGGTTGCTCACCGGCGCGACCGGCATCGGGCGACAGACGGCCTGGTCCCCCGACGGACGCTGGGTCGCAGCCACGTCGCGGGACCGGACGGTGCGCGTGTGGGACGCCGAGACTGGGGACCTTGCCCACGAGCTGCGCGGACACCGCGACGATGTGTGGGGCCTGGCCTGGGCCCCGGACAGCGCTCGCCTGGTCTCCGCCTCACACGACCAGACCGCCCTCGTCTGGGACCTGGCCACCGGCACATCGGTGACAACACTGAGCGGCCACTCCGACTTCGTGGAGGGCATCAACTGGTCCCCGGACGGACGCCTCATCGCCACCGGCTCCGGTGACCACACGGTGCGGATCTCCGACGCCGAGAGTGGCGAGCTGCGGCTCCTGGTACGAGGCCACGCCGACTACGTCTGGAACGTCGCCTGGTCGCCCGACGGGCGGCTGCTCGCCTCGGCCTCCTCCGACCGGACCGTACGGATCGTCGACGCATACGACGCCAAGGTCGTCGCTGTCCTGCGAGGACACACCGACACGGTCTGGGGCGTGGTGTGGTCCCCGTCGGGCGATCAACTCGCCACCAGCTCCACCGACGGCACCGGACGCGTATGGGACCTGCGGCCGCGAGGTGCCGAAAGCCTGCTACTCGACGGGCACCGCAAACCCGTGAACCAGGCGGCGTGGTCGCACGACGACACGCGTATCGCCACCGCTTCGGACGATGGAACGGTTCGGGTATGGGACGCCGCCACCGGTGCCTCCGGCGACGTGATCGAGCAGGCGGCCCGCGTATGGAGCACCGCCTGGTCGCCGCTGGACGACCGCCTGGCCATCAGCGCCAACGACGGTCTCTTCCGCATTCTCCGCCCGGGCCAGGACAGTACGTCCGACCATCGGGGCGCAGTGGTCGAGTGCGTCGCCTGGTGCCCTGATGGCAGCCGCATCGCGACCGGGGACCACGACGGCACGGTAAGGGTGTGGTCGGCCCAAGAGCACGTGCTACTCAGTTCCCTGACCGGCCATCAGGACTGGATCAGCCGTATCGCCTGGTCCTCCAGCGGCCGTTTCCTGGCCAGCGCCTCGGACGACCGTACGTGTCGGCTCTGGGACGTCGCCGAATGCCGACAGCTCACTGTGCTGCGCGGCCACGACAACTACGTCGACGACGTCACCTGGTCCCCGGACGAAGAGCGCGTCGCCACCGCCTCCGGCGACTGGACCGTGGCCGTCTGGGACGCCGCGACGGGCCGCCGCATAGAGGTACTCAAGGGCCACGAAGGCCGTGTTCGCGCCGTCGCGTGGTCACCGGACGGCCGACTCATCGCCACCGGGTCCGACGACCGGACCGTACGCATCTGGACGTCCGACACTCTTGAGGAGGTCGCCATCATCGGGGTGCACCAGGACAAGGTGACGTCCGTTGTCTGGTCCGGGGACGGGACACGCCTGCTGACCGCGTCCTCGGACGGCACCGCTCGCGTATGGCCGGCCGAACCCGATTTCGTCCGCCTGGAAGCGGAAGCCCGTAGCCGGGTCTTCCGCTTCCTCAGCGACGACGAACGGCGCCACCACATGTTGCAGCCGGACGCCTGATCACAGCTGCGGCTCCACCGTCCTGTCGTCGGTATGCAACAAGTAGTCGTCCGGCTCCAGGTTCATCGCCTTCCGTTCCGGCGAAGCCCAGTACAAAGCGTTGCGTTCGGCGAACGTCTCCGGACCGTCGTAAGAGATGAGCCACACGAACTGGTTGCGCTCGCGATCGACCCATGCGCCGTCAACAGTGAAGCCCAATTCCAGTCGCAGCGGCACGATTTCCTCACGCCAGCGCTCCACCCACTCATCGACCATGCCCTCCCGGACGGTGTAGGTGCGCAGCTGAGTGGTCTTTGGCATGCGGGGCCTCCTGTGGGGTAGCTCCAGCACTGCAGAATATGCGTCGGTAGCCACGGGGGGAGCCCAGGTCTCGAAAGAGCCGGGCCCTGCCATGTTGCATGGCCTGGGGCGGAACGCGGCCGTCGATCCGTACGGTGCCGCATCTCGACCGCTGTGCGGGATCAGCTCTTGGCCGTGGCTCTCGGATGCCCGGTGCCCGCGAAGGTGATCCAACGGGTGTCGCGGGCAGTGTCCAGGAGGTACCAGACACGGCCGCCCCCGGTGACCTCGATCTGCCACTGCTCGCAGGTCTGGCCCCGGTGAGTGCCGTGGGCCAGGCTTCCCTTGAGCCAGTGGTGGCGGGGTGTCTCGATGGTCGGCTTGGGGTGGGTGCGCATGGTGACCCAGGCCCGGTAGGTGTTCTCCCGGGCCTGTTGGGCGAGGTTCTCCCAGGCTTTGGCCGAGGCGGCGTCCGCGAAGCGGACTTCCCAGTGGCTGTCCGGTGCCGGTGGTGCGGCGCGATCTCCGCGGCCGGCGCTCATGCGACGTCCCGGGGGTCGGGTACCGGGCCGTAGTCCTCGGAGTGGTCTCGGGTCAGCGCGGCCAGCAGGTCGGGGTCGGAGTAGACCTCTGCGGTGTGCTGCCAGGCGATGAGCAACTGGGCGACGGACGCGCTGTTGCCGACGGAGTCGGCGGCCCGCATGGTGTCGACCAGTTCGACGGCGAAGGCGTGGACATCGGGCTCGGGGAGGAAACGCACCCAGGGGAACGCGTCCGGCAGTATGTCGAGGAGCAGTTCCATGCTGCCGGGCTCGCGGCGGGCCATCGCGACCAGCATCCGCGTGGCCGCCGACACCACGGTCTGGTCCTGCTCGGCCCGCGCCGCGGTGGTGAGCACCAGATCCTCGCCGTCTCTGCGGTGCAGGAGCAGTCTCGGCGAGTCCTGGAGCCGGGCCAGCGTCTGCTTGTTCTTGTTCACCAGCTCGGAGAAGTTCACGGCGGCGCTCTCGGTACCCATGACTTTGAAAGTAATTCGAAATTCGCATGGACACCATCGCTCACGAGCGCCCTCACTCAAGAGAGAGCAGGCGGGTCTCCGCCGTGTCGGGGAAGGGTTTGGTCCACCAGTGGTCGTAGCGGCGGTAGGGGGTGAGGGCGCCGCGGGCGGTGAGGAACGTGGTCAGGGTGGCGGCCTCCGCGGTCAGGGCTTTCCAGGTGGAGTCGGGGAGGGGGTGGAAGGCCGTGGCCTCGATGCCTGTGGCGAGCAGGCGCCACACTCCCGCCACGTAGCCGTCCACCTCGCTTGCTGGGCAGGGTGCCCGGTCCTTCAGGTCCGGGGTGAATGCCCGTTCCCGCGTAGCGGGGGCAGGGGAAGCCGAATCGCCGTCAGGGCGATTCGGCGTCTCGGGAGGGGGACGGTGGTGAGGCCGGCGTGGAGCCGTTGGTGGTGGCGGGTTGAGGGCCCGGTGGTCGGGGGTTGCTCTGGAAGGCGAAGGCGTGCTGGTCACTCTCAGGGGTGATGTCGGTCGAAGGCATGGGCGGGAGGGGAACGGGGTGTCTAGGTTCGTGGCATGTCACGTTTCCGGATGTATCCGTCGCGCGCGCAGGCCGAGCAGATGCTCACGCACTGCGCGCACGCGAGATACGTGTGGAATCTCGCGGTCGAGCAGCATGCGCACTGGCGCCGGTGGCGCAAGGCCGCGCCGGGTTTCGCGGAGCAGTGCCGTCAGCTCACCGAGGCCCGGCGGGACAACGCGTGGCTGGGTGCGGGGAACGCGGATGTGCAGCAGCAGGCGTTGAAGGACTTCGCCCGGGCCAAGAACGCCCGCTTCACGGCGGGGTTCGGTGAGCCGACGTGGCGCAGGAAGCACGTGCACGAGGGCTTTAGGGTCATCGGCACCGACCGCGTACCGGAATACCGTGCGGACGGGTCGCCGAAGCTGAACGCGAAGACCGGCAGGCAGGTCATGGGCCGCTCGGTGGTCGTGCAGAAGCTGAACCGGCGGTGGGCGCAGGTGAAGGTGCCCGGCTGCGGCTGGGTCCGCTTCCGCCTCAGCGCCAACGGCAAGGGTGCGAAGCTGCCCGAGGCCAAGACGTTCCGGGTCACCTTCCGCAACGGGCAGTGGCATGTGGCGTTCGCCGTGATCCCCGGCCCGGTCGAGGGGCCGGGCACGGGCGAGGTGATCGGCATCGACCGGGGCGTCACCGTCACCGCTGCCCTCTCCGACGGACGGAAGCTGAACTGCCCCCGGCTCACCACCCGCGAGCGGGCGCAGATCCGCAAACACCAACGGCGGGCCGCTCGCGCCCCCAAGGACAGCAAGGCCAAGACCGCCGAGCACGCCAAGGCCGCCAGACTCAAGGCGCGCGAAGCCGACCGGCGCAAGGACTGGTGCGAGAAGACCAGCACCATGCTCGCCCGCTGTTATGACGTTGTCCGGTTCGAGAAGCTGAACATCAAGACAATGACCGCGAAGGCCAAGGCGAAGCCCGACCCTGACCAGCCCGGCCAGTACCTCAAGAACGGCCGGGCCGCGAAAGCCGGACTCAACCGGGGCATCCTCGCCCAGGGGTGGGGCCTGCTGCGGCAGCGCACCGGACACAAGGCCCCCGGCCGGGTCGAGGACGTTCCCGCCCCCTACACCAGCCTGCGGTGCAGTGCCTGCGGATGGATCGACAAGAACTCGCGCAAGAACCAAGCCGAGTTCGAGTGTTCCTCCTGCGGCTTCACCTGCAACGCCGACACCAACGCCAGTATCAACATCGCGGCAGGACAGGGCGGGATCCCCCGCCCCCGGCGCACAGCCGGTGCCGGAGGGACGACACCCCGCAAGGGGCCGAGCGTCCGTGAACCTCAGCCCGAATGGGTTGGAATCCCCCTCTTCTGAAGAGGGGGAGGATGTCAAAGGGCGATGTACGGGGAGGCCGGCTGCTGGGCCTGGAGGGCCACGATGCGGCGTACCGCCTCGGTCACGTCCAACGGCTCGCGGGCGAGGAGGAGTTGGCGGGCGAGGGTCGCGCGGTTGAGGGCGCGGGCGGTGAGTTTCTTGGTCCCCATGGCGTGATTCTGCCGTAGCGGGGTCCGACGCCGGTCCGGTGCGGTCCGGTGCAGTCGGATGGGGTCCTACGCGGTCCGGCGTGATCCGGTGCGATCCGGTGCGATCCGGTGCGATCCGCACGCAACGGGCCCTGCCCCACGCGGAGGTGAGGCAGGGCCTGAAGGGAACAGGGGAACTGCGGTGAACGAGGCTCGGCGCGCTACGGCGTCGAAGTGCTCGCCTCGCCCTTCGTCAGCAGCCACTCCTCGTGCAGTGCGCCGAGGGGGATCTTCGTCTGGAAGATCGGGGTGCCGAAGATGGAGAGTTGGAGATTGAGCGTTCCGGTGAGATCGATGCCGCCGTAGAGGGCCCAGGAGCCGGACGCCGAGCCGGTGCCGTCCGCCGAGCCCTCGGCTGTCGCGTCGGCCTCGGCGCGGAGGTACGGGGCGACGTCGGCGGTGACGCCCACCGTGCCGTAGAGACCGACCGTCGCCTCGGCGCCCATCGCGGCCTTGACTTCGCCGGCGGCGGTGACCGTCGTCTTCAGGGGCTCACCGGTCATGTGGGACTCGCTGACGCCGGTCCAGCCCTTGGCCCAGGTGAAGTTGCCGCCGACGCGGAAGTCGCCCTTGAGGTCCTGCTCGACGTCGACCGTCACGCGGCCGTCGGCGTCCACCTGGAAGTAGCAGACGAGGTCCAGGTTGACGACGATCGGGACCGGGCCGACCTGGATCACGGGGTCGGCGTGCAGTTCGGCGAAGGGGATACGGATCGGCTTGCCGTCGGTCGAGCCGGCCGCGCGGCCCTTCAACGACCACTGGGAGGCCCAGTCGCCGGTCAGGCCCAGGAACGCGCCGCCGGGCGAGGAGCCCGTGCCGGACCCGGAACCGTCGTACGAGAAGGCGACCTCGGGGGCGAGCTGGACGAAGCCCTCGACCGACGCGGCTGCCGAGGCGGGGGCGCCCGGGGCGGTCTCCACGGCGGCTCCCACGTCGATGCGCAGGCTGCCCAGCGGGAGCTTCGCGCCCTCGGGGCCGAAGGTGAGGTCGCCGGTCTTCGCCCAGGAGACCTTCACGCCCTGGACGAGCGGGTCGACCTCCAGGGTGGACGGGTCGACGGGGACCGTGCCGTCTGCCTCGCTCTCGCCCAGGACCGAGTTGAGCTTGGCCGGCTCCGTCTCGACCGTCGTACCGCCGTCCGCCGCGGTCTCGACGATCTCCGTCACCTTGGCCAGTACGCCGTCGGGGGCGCCGGGGGCGGGGGCGCTGGCTATGACGTCGCCGACGGCCACGGCGGCGTTCGGCTTCGCGTCGCCCTCGGTGCCGGTGCCGGTGCCGGTGTCGCTGTCGGCGCCCTGGGACGTGTCCGAGTCCGCGCCGGAGCCCGCGTTCCCGTCCGGGTCCGGGGCGGTGGTGGCCGTCTTCGACGGGGTCGCCGACGGCTCGGCGTCCGAAGCGGACGACGGCGCCGAGATGACCGCCCGGCCGCTCTTCCTGTCGTACGACGCGACCTTGAGCGCGGACTTCTTGGCCTTGCCCTGGTCGGCCGCGTTCGCGTCGGCCACAGCGGTGGGGGTGGCGTCGCCGGTCGGGGCGGACACGACGGCGAGTTGCTCCTCGACCGCCCCGGGCTCGGCGGTCTCGGCCGTCGTGGCGGCCGCCTTGTCGACGGTGGAGGGGGTGTTGGTGGAACAGCCGGTGGTCAGCAGGGTCGCGACGGTGATCGCCGACAGTGCCGAAACCAGGGCATGTCTTCTGAGCTTGTACACGCGTGAGTCCTCGGGAGCGGTGACAGGGGGGTGCGCTTCAGGAGGGATGACAAAGCGAAATGGCGAAGGCGGAATAACGAAGGCGGAATGACGAAATGACAGAGAACAGGTGCGAGTTGAGAGATGACACCTGGCGGTGGAGGGCGGGGCCGCGGCGACACAGCTGCCCTCATGACAGTGCGCACGCGGCAGTTACCCCCCAGTAGCCACGCATGAGCATGCCAGGCTTACGGGGGCCTCGCGGACCACTTCCCCCACGTCCCAGCGGTGACGTGGGTCACATCGCTGTACGGCTCAACTATCGCTTAGTGCAAGGGAGTTGAGGAATCCGGCCATCGCCGCGTGCAGACGGTGGGGCTGGTCCAGGTGTACGTCGTGGCCCGCGTCCTCGATGACGGCGAGGTCGGTCCTGGTTCCCGGGGCCCGGCTGGTCGGCATCCTGGCGGCGTCGGCTGCCGGCATGGTGCCCTGCGCTCCGCGTACGACCAGGGTGGGGCACGTGGTCGCGGCCCACTCGGCGTCGTACGACTTTTCGGCCAACTCCTCGATCGCGGCGAGCATCGTGGTGCGGTCGGCTCGGGGGTGCCAGCCGTCGGGGCGGCGTTCGAGGTTGTGGGACCAGCTGGTGTGACCGAAGAAGTCGGCTGTCTGGGCAGGGGAGTTGAAGGGAACGGGCCAACTGTCCATCCAGGCGGCGATGTGGGCGGGGAGGGTGGGGTCGGGGGCTCCCGGGCCCGCCTCGATCAGGATCAGGGAGTGGATGAGTTCCGGGTGGGCGGCCGCGGCGAGGAAGGCCGTGTGGCCGCCGAGGGACTGGCCCACGAGGGTCAGGGGGGCCTGCGCCCGGACAGTCGGGCCGAGGCTCTGGATCACCGTCACCGCGTCCCGTACGCAGGCCGCCCGGCTCATGTCCGCCGGACGGCGGGTGCTCGCGCCGTGGCCCCGGGCGTCGTACGTCACCAGGCGGTGGCCGTCCGCCAGGAGCGGTGGCAGCAGGCCGTCCCACTCCCCCATGTGGCCGGCGAGGCCGTGCAGGAGGAGGAGGGTGCGGGCGGCGGGCTTCTGCCCCGGGGCGTGGTCGCGGTAGGCGAGGCGGACGCCGTCCGGGGTGCTGAGGGAGCCGGTGGTAGCGGGCATCGGCCGATGGTTGCCGCACGACCGGGCAGGATCAACCGGGTTTCCCCCTGTGGGGCCCGGCGGGTGGTGGCGCAGTAGCCTCGGGCACGACGGATCTCGACGTAGGAGGCAGGGTGGCGAAGGTTCCCACGGCGGTGGTGGCCGCGAGCGGGCTCATCGGTGGGTACGGGGTGGCTCGCTGGACGAAGAAGCGGCCGCTCGGTGGGGCGGTGCTCGCGGTGGCCGGGGCCGCGGCGGCTCAGCAGTGGCAGAAGGCGGCCGGGGGGGAAGGCGGCGGGGGCGCTGACCGCGGGGTATGTGGCCGCGTTCGCCGGGTCGCATCCTCTGGCGAAGAAGGTGGGGGCTTGGCCTGCGGTGTTCGGGGTGGCCGGGGTGGTGGCGCTGGCCTCTTGGGTGGTGGCCGACCGGAAGGGGTAGGGGACCTCTGGCCTCTGGGGAGTGCGGGTTGTGTGTGGTTGCTCGCGCCCACGCGGCAGAGCCGCACGATGTCACGGCCCCGCGCCCCTGGCTCAGTTGCAGCTACTCCCCCCTGAAAGCCCGCCGGTACGCATACGGGCTCGTTCCCACCACCCTCTTGAAGCGGTCCCGGAAGGCTGTCGGGGAGCCGAAGCCCGCCTGGGTCGCGATGCGTTCGACCGTGTGGTCGGTGGACTCCAGGAGGTACTGGGCGCGGCGGACCCTCGCCCGGTGCAGCCACTGCAGGGGCGTCGTGCCGGTCTGTTCGCGGAAGCGGCGGTTCAGGGTGCGGGTGCTGGTGCCGGCGTGGAGGGCGATGTCGTCCAGGGTCAGGTCCCTCTCCACGTTCTCCTCCAGCCAGCGCAGGAGGGGTTCCATGGTGGCGCCGGCGGGGGCCGGTGGCTGGTCCTGGACGATGAACTGGGCCTGGCCGCCCTCCCGTTCGAGGGGCATGACGCACATGCGGGCGGTGAACGCGGCGACCGCCGAGCCGTGGTCCTTGCGGATCATGTGCAGGCACATGTCCATGGCCGCGGCGGCACCCGCCGAGGTCAGGAACTGGCCGTTGTCGACGTAGAGGACGTTCGGGTCGAC
This sequence comes from Streptomyces sp. NPDC057474, assembly GCF_042802555.1. Lineage (NCBI taxonomy): Bacteria > Bacillati > Actinomycetota > Actinomycetes > Kitasatosporales > Streptomycetaceae > Streptomyces > Streptomyces sp. NPDC057474. Next base: position 19,719 of record NZ_JBHVDX010000131.1, read on the forward strand.
GGTCACCCCAGGGTGCATGGCGGCCAGGTCGGGGGCCGCGATCCAGTGGGTCGTGGCGCGCAGCCCGTCCAGCAGGCCCGTCGCCGCGAAGAGGAACGCGCCGACGCAGATCGAGGCGATCCGCGTCCCGCTCGCCGCCGCCGCGTGCAGCGCCTCCGTCACGCCCGGCGGCAACGGCACGGTCGGGTCGGCCGTCCCCGGCAGGATGATCGTGTCCGCCTCGGCCAGCGCCTCCAGGCCGTACGGCGCCCGCACGCTGAACGGTCCCGCCTTCACCTCCCCGTCCCCTTCCACCGAGCAGACCCGCACCCGGTACGCCTCCCGCCCGTCCGGCAGCCGGGCCCAGCCGAAGGTGTCGATGGGGGCGGAGAGATCGAACGGGATGACCTGGTCCAGCGCCAGTACGGCCACGGTGTGCATGGCGCGAGCGTAGGGTGGCGCCGGGTTTCCGCCAAGCACCCGTATGCCGCTCCGCCACAGGCTCGGCCTCGGCTACGGGCCCGGCAGACGCGCTGGCGAGAATCCGTTGACCTATGGCAATCTCGCCACTACTGCGCGCTCTGCCGACCCCATACCGTCCCACCGTGACCAAGTTCCTGCTCTCCCTCCACGTCCTCGCCGCGATCATCGCCGTCGGGCCCATCACCGTCGCGGCCAGCATGTTCCCGCCGAGCGCGCGCAAGGCCCTGGCCGAACCCGAGAGCGAGCGGGCGGTGTCGGCCGTACGGCTGCTGCACCGGATCTGCCGGGTGTACGGCGGTGTGGGTGTCGCCGTACCCGTGCTCGGGTTCGCCACGGCGATGAGCATGGGGGTGCTGAAGGACGCCTGGCTGATCGTGTCGATGCTGCTGACCGCCCTCGCGGCCATGGTCCTGCTGGCGCTGGTGCTGCCCCGGCAGGAGGAGATCCTGGAGGGGCTCGGCGGAGGCGACGAGGGGAACGGAGGAGGGGACCAGGGGCTCGGCGGAGGCGCCGAGGTCGGGAACGCCGACGGCACCAAGACCACCGTCGGGGCCAAGGCCACCGCCGGGGCTAAGGCCACCGCCGGGGCTAAGGCCACCGCCGGGGCCAAGACCACCGCCCAACTCGCCATGTTCACCGGCGTGTTCAATCTGCTGTGGGCCACGGTCACGATCCTGATGATCGTCCGGCCCGGTTCGACCACGGGAGCCTGACTTCCCAGCGACGCGCGCGGGGGTGCATGATCCGGCCATGTACGCACAGCAGTCGCCCTCCCAGACCTACCTCGCCTCCGTGGCCGCACGTCTCGCCGCCGACGAATGCCGTACCTGGTGGGAGGAGTGGGCCGGGGTGCCCGTGCTCGTCGGGCGCCGGGCCGACTTCAAGTGGCGCTGGATGGGAACGAAGCTGCACCTGTTCACGGTGGCGGCGGCGGTCCAGGAGATAACCATCCCGACCATCGAGACCTTCACCGACCAGGTGCTGACGTACGCGAAGAAGACGAAGGGCGGTCTTCCGGCCGGGATCCAGAACGGCATCGGCGCGTTCCCGGTGCTGGTCAGCGACCGGGTGGACCCGGCGGCCGTACGGTGGGCGGAGGCCCAGCAGCGCAACAAGTGGGCCTGTATGGCCCGGCCGGTCGTCGTCGACAGCACCCAGCAGTACGTCGGCACGTACCGCGGCACCCCGGCCATCGGCCTCGCCTACTCCTCGTACTTCGAGGAGAAGGCCCGGCGGTACTTCTACGGCTGAGTGCCCGGGCACACCGGGCGGGCGGGGCGGGCTACAACGCCGACGGGCTCGCCCTCGGCCGCCAGCCGGTTGTACTCGCGGCGACACCCGCCTCCCGAAGCAGCAGCGTTGTCACTGGATCCCGGGATCGTGCCGGGTGCCGTGCTCGTTCCAGTCCCAGGCGTATCGACTGCTCCCCCTCGACCGTTTCCGATCAACGGTCGCTCCTGATCAGCCACTCCTCGTCGGCCGTCTCCGCCCTGAAGCCCCGCGCCACCGACGCCGCCACCAGCACCCACGCGCCGAGCACCAACGTGAAGAAGGCCCAGGACAGGGGCCAGACGGAGGCGTCCAGGGGCTCGGGGTGGGTGTGGAAGGCGGTGTACATCAGGGCGGACGGCGGGACGGCGACCAGGAGCAACGGCCAGGCGAGGGCGTCCCGGTGGCCGAAGTAGGCCGCGAGGAGCAGCAGGACGAGGGCGAGGACGACGACCCCCGTGACGGTCACGGGGGTCGTCTCCGAGAGGGAGCCCTCCAGTTCGGGCCGGTTGCGCAGGTCCCAGGGGAGGCAGAGGCGGTACGCGGCCGCGGCGAGGGCGGCGCCGAGCAGGCGGGTCAGCCAGCGTTCCGGCCAGGGGCGCGTGCGCAGGGGGCGGAGCAGCTTCTCGGTCATGCGTACGAGGGTTCCGGGGCGGGCGGCGGGCCGACAGAGTACGGGTACTCAGACCGGCCTGCTCACCCGTACTCAGGGCGGCAGCGCCCCGAACGGGCGCGGGGAACTGCGCGGCCAGCCACGACGACGCGGCGGACAACCGCGGCGCATCCCGGCCCTCTCAGCGGAGCGTCACACCTTCGCCGACAGCGGCTCGGCGATGTCCTCCAGGGAGCGCCGCTCCGCCCGCACCGCGAGGAACGCGGCCACCAGGCCCGCCGCGCACATCAGGCCCGCGCCGATCCGGAAGGCGAGGACGGTGTCGGAGACGACGCCGGACTCCGTCAGTTCGGCGAAGATCAGCGGGCCGCTGATGCCACCGGCGGCGGTGCCGAGGGCGTAGAAGAAGGCGATGGCCATCGCGCGGGTCTCCATGGGGAAGACCTCCGAGACCGTCAGGTACGCGCTGCTCGCGCCGGCCGAGGCGAAGAACAGCACCACGCACCAGCAGGCCGTCAGGGTCACCTCGTCGAGCGAACCCCGGCCGAACAGCCAGGCGGTGCCGAAGAGCAGCACACCGGACAGCAGATACGTCGACGAGATCATGATCTTGCGGCCGACCGTGTCGAACAGCTTGCCGAGCAGGAGCGGGCCGAGAAGGTTGCCGGCGGCGATGACGGCGAAGTAGTAGCCGGTGTCGGAGGTCGGGACGTCGTAGAACGTGGTGAGGATCGCGCCGAAGCCGAAGGTGATCGCGTTGTAGAGGAACGCCTGGCCGATGAAGAGGGAGAAGCCGAGGATGGCGCGGCGGCGGTACTGGGAGAAGACCGTACGGGCGATCGTGCCGAAGCCGATGCTCTCGCGCTGGTGGACGGTCATCTCCTGCTCGGCCGGCGGCAGCGAGCGGCCCTTCTCGGCCTCGACCTGCTCCTCCGCCACCCCCACCAGCCGTTCGGCCTCCTGTTCCCTGCCGTGGATCAGCAGCCAGCGGGGGCTCTCGGGGACGTTCCGGCGGACCAGCAGGATCACCAGGCCCAGCACCACGCCGAGGGCGAAGGTCAGCCGCCAGCCGACGTTCGCCGGGAAGAGGTCGGTGTTCAGGGCGACGATCGACAGCAGCGAGCCGCCGATCGCGCCGAGCCAGAAGCTGCCGTTGATGACGATGTCGACGCGGCCCCGGTACTTGGACGGGATCAGCTCGTCGATCGCGGAGTTGATGGCCGCGTACTCACCGCCGATACCGAAGCCGGTGAGGAAGCGGAAGAGGAAGAACCACCAGGTGGAGAAGGAGAGGGCCGTCAGCGCGGTCGCCGCCAGATAGACCACCAGCGTCACCATGAACAGCTTCTTGCGGCCGAACCGGTCGGTCATCCGGCCGAAGAAGAGGGCGCCCGCACAGGCGCCCGCCACGTACAGCGCGGCCGCCATACCCGTGACCTGCGCGGACGTGATCGGCAGTCCGCTGCCCTCCTCGGAGAGCCGACCCGCGATGTTGCCGACGACGGTCACTTCCAGACCGTCGAGGATCCACACGGTGCCGAGGCCGATCACGATCGTCCAGTGCCAGCGCGACCAGGGCAGACGGTCCAGGCGCGCCGGTACGGCGGTAGTGATCACACCCGGCGAACCTGGTGAACCCGGCGAACCTGGTGTACCCGGTGACTTCGGGTCTGTGACGGACATGGGCTCCGGCTCCCTCCACCTCAGGCGAACCTGACCCGAGTGCCCGCACGAGCAGGGATCACGCCCCACCAACTCCGGGTCACCCGCGCGTCCTTGCGCCCCGGTGGCCGGAACACCCGTGCCCGTCCCTCCTCCTACGCCCCCAGCGCCCGCGACACCGTGTAGATCAGCAGGCCCGCCAGGGAACCCACCACCGTGCCGTTGATCCGGATGAACTGCAGGTCTCGGCCGATGTTCGCCTCGATCTTCTTCGTGGTGTGCTCGGCGTCCCAGCTCGCGACGGTCTCGGTGATGAGGGAGGTGATCTCCGCGCGGTAGGTGGTCACGACGTGCACGGCCGCACCCTCGACCCACCTGTCCACCTTGTCCTGCGCACTCGGCTCGGTGGCCATCCGGGTGCCCAGCGACAGCAGGGACGTCCGGACCCGCAGCCGCAGCTCGCTGCGCTCGTCCTCGGCGGCGGACACGATCATCGACCGTACGGCCGTCCAGGCGGAGGCGATGAGGTCCTGGACCTCGCCCCGGCCGAGCACCTCGCCCTTCAGCCGCTCCACCCGCGCGCGGGTGTCCGTGTCGGACTGGAGGTCGGTGGCGAAGTCGGTGAGGAAGCGGTCGAGGGCGCCGCGCGCCGGGTGAGTTGGCGAGTCGCGCATCTCGGTGACGAAGCGGAGCAGCTCCTTGTAGACCCGCTCACCGATCCTCCGGTCGACGAACCGGGGGGTCCAGCCGGGGGCGCCGCCCTCGACCGCGTCCATCACCTGCTCGTCGTGGAGGATCAGCCAGTTCTGGGCGCGGGCGCAGATCAGATCGACGGCCCGCCGGTGGCCGCCGTCGACGACGACCTTCTCCAGCATCTTGCCGATGCCGGGCGCTATCTCCTGAGCGCCCGCCCGCCGGGTGATCGCCTCCCCGACCACGGCCTGCACGTCCGAGTCGCGCAGCACGGTCAGCGCGCCCCGGAGCGCGGTCGCCAGCTCGGCCGTCACCCGGTCGGCGTTCTGCGGCTCGGCGAGCCACACGCCGAGCCGGCTGCCGATACCGACGGCCCGCAGCCGTTGCCGTACGACGTCCTGGGAGAGGAAGTTCTCGCCCACGAACTCGCCGAGAGTGACGCCCAGTTGGTCCTTCTTGGTGGGGATGATCGCGGTGTGCGGGATGGGCAGCCCGAGCGGATGCCGGAACAGGGCGGTCACGGCGAACCAGTCCGCCAGCGCGCCCACCATGCCCGCCTCGGCCGCCGCCGCGACATAGGCCGCCCAGGCACCGGCGCCCTCGTGCGAGGCCCACTTGGCCAGCACGTACACCACCGCCACGAACAGCAGCAGCCCGGCCGCGATGAGCTTCATCTGCCGGACGCCCCGCTGTTTCTCCTCGTCGGCGGCGCTGAAGGCGGTCATGGTGCGGTGCGAGACGCGCGGCTCGGCGGTCACTGCCGCCTCATCCGCTTCTTCCGCTTCATCCGCTTCTTCCACTTTCGTACGGTCCATTCACTCCACCCGTTCCTGTCCCCCGTACATATTGTCCCGTTCTTCGACTTTTCAGCTCTTCGGCTCGTCGGTTCTTCAGCTCTTCGAACTCTTGGTGACGTACTCCATAGATCTACTCAGACCTACTTCTGGAACGGAACAGGAGTTCCCCGCGTCTGTCCGGGCGGGGGAACCGAGGGGAACCGATGGGGATTCTCGCAAGCCGCCCCCATCCCATGCCGCATCATGGGGTGATCACATCGGAGCCTCGGGCTCCACAGCCCGAGGAGTTACACACCGCATGACCAGGCATCACGGTTATGCACTTCTGGCGGCCATGGCCGCCCTGGTCGTGGCGATCTCGACCGCGATATACATCGGCGTCGGCGTCGACGACGGCACCCAGCACCAGGAGACCTTCGCCCGCGCGCCCCGCAACAGCGCCGCCCCCGCCTCCACAGGCGTCTGGGTCGGCGCCTGGGCGACCTCGCCGAGCGGGTCGGAGCCGGGCACCGAGAGAGACGGCCTCGCCGGCCGCTCGGTGCGCAACGTGGTGCACACGACCGCCGCCGGTACGAGTGCCCGCGTCACGCTGTCCAACCTCTACGGCCAGCAGCCGCTGACCATCACCCACGCCTCGCTCGCCGTCGCCGCCTCGACGGACACCCCGGCCGCCGCGGCCGACACCATGCGCCGCCTCACCTTCGCCGGCAACCCGACGGTCGTCATCGCGGCAGGTCAGCAGGTGGTGAGCGACGCCGTACGGGTGGCGATCCCGCACGACAGCGACGTACTGATCACCACCTACTCCCCCACCCCCTCCGGGCCCGCGACCTACCACGCGCACGCCCGGCAGATCTCGTACACCGCCGAGGGCGACCGGACGGCGGACGTCACCGGGGAGCCGTACACCACGCAGTCCCTGCACTGGCGCTACGTCACCGCCCTGGACGTGCTGAGCAACGAGTCCGACGGCACGGTCGTGGTCCTCGGCGACTCCCTCACCGACGGGATCACCTCCACCGTCGGCGAGAACCGGCGCTGGACGGACGTCCTCTCCGGCCGCCTCCGTGCCGCCGCCGGCTCCTCCGACACGCCCCGCTACAGCGTCGTCAACGAGGGCATCAGCGGCAACCGCGTCCTGACCGACGGCAACGGCCGCCCCGCCGAGAACCCCAGCGGCCTCTCCCGTTTCCAGCGCGACGTCCTCGGCCGTACGGGCGTCAAGGCCGTCGTCATCGACCTCGGCGTCAACGACATCCTCAAGAACCCCGGCCAGGCCGACCCCGACGCCATCACCGCCGGCCTCCGCCGACTCGTCGACCAGGCCCACGCCCGCGGCCTCCGCGTCGTGGGCACCACCCTCATGCCCTTCCACGGCCACCGCGGCTACTCCGACCAGCGGGAATCCGTACGCCAGGGCATCAACGACCGCATCCGCTCCGGCAACGTCTTCGACACGTACATCGACTTCGACAAGGCCCTACGCGACCCGTACGACCCGCGACGGCTCCGGTCGGACTACGACTCGGGGGACCACCTCCACCCGAGCGACAAGGGCTACGAGCGGATGGCGGAGGTCTTCGACCTCCAAAAACTGAAGGGCGCGGCTCCAGCAGAGCTGTAGCCCTTCAGGGGCGCGGGGAACTGCGCATCTTTCAGGGGGCGCGGGGAACTGCGCGTCTTCAGGGGGCGCGGGGAACTGCGCATCTTTCAGGGGCGCGGGGAACTGCGCATCTTTCAGGGGCGCGGGGAACTGCGCGAGCAACCACGACGCACCCGCAGCCGGCATACGACCTACCGCTCCCGCCCCCTACGCCGCTCCCGCTCCCGTTCCCGACGCATCTCATGCGCATGGTCACGATGGGACGCGTGCAGCTCCCGCCGAGCTTCCCGCCGCTCCAACCGCTCCTGCCGCCGCGCCTCCTTCAACCGCTGCCGCTCCGCCTTCGGCACCTTCCGCTCGACCCCGACCCCGCCCCAGAACGCGAACCCGGTGATGATCACCCGGGGTGCCCCGGGGTCCCCCGGCACGCCCTCCTCGCTGTGGTCGAAGCCGCCCATGACCCCGATGCCCCGGACCACGACCTCGACCCCGGGCGGCACGATCACATTGATCCCGCCCATGATCGCAACGCAGTTGATCGTGACCTCGCGCTCCGCGAAGTACGCGTCGCGCAGGTCCAGTTCCCCGCCGCCCCAGAACGCGAAGCAGTCGAACCGCTTGGGCACGGTCCAGTGCCCCTTGCGCTCGAAACCAGACATGACGGCGACACCCCAGGTGGACGTGCCCTCGCCGCCGACTATCCGCTCCCGCCAACTCGCGTCCGCGGCGGGCCCCTTGACCAGCGAGACGGACGGCGGCGGCACGACGGCCGGCGGTGCCACGGTCCCCGCGCCCGGCAGATCGCGGGTGATCGGCGCCAGCTCGCCGTACGTCCGCGCCTTGTACG